>NZ_VPDB01000112.1:0-5608 GCF_013417925.1 Acinetobacter sp. YH12218 | reverse complement strand
AAGCTTATAGCAGTGTCACAGATGCGAAAAAGCAATTGAGTGCATATTTTGAGTTTTATAATCTGAAACGACCTCATTCGAGTCTAGACAAAATGACACCAAATGAGTTTTACTATGATCAGCTACCCCAACAAAACAAGGTGGCTTAACTAGAGCGGAATATCACTTATAAATACGCTTTTAGTTGTTCAAACAAGTGGAACCACCTCTGTTTGTAATGATATTTTATAAAATTCAATATTAGATCTGCAGAGAAAAACTTATCAAACTAAGTATTGGCTAGTCTTTTTCTTCGAAAAACTTATCAAACGAAGTATTAAGTTAATCTTTTTCTTCAACTTCTTCCTTAAACTCAAACAAATCATTCATCGTACAGTTAAAGTACTTACACAACTTATCGGCGACTGGTAATTCAATACGTACAGCACGGTCATAATACATACTTGTGAGCGTGTTGCGATTGATACCTGTTGCATGCACCACTTCACTTAATTTTAAAATTTTTCTATCGCCCATGAGGCTAGATAACTTACAAGTAATCATATTTAAATTAATTTACAAAAAATAACTTGCTGTGGGTTATTTGAAGTTGTTGACTGAGTAATACTTTGCTAAAATTAACCTACAGCAGGTTATTACAACTTATAGAAAGTATATTTTATCCATTTCAACTAAATTATAACTTTTTAAATATAAGGATTGAACCTGCATTAGATTATTTTGTGGAGATGACCGCCGTGTTACCAAATGAGTTATTGATCAGCCAGCAAGCTCGTGACTTAGGAAATCAATTAATTAAAGAAATGAACATCAATAGAAGTTATGGAATGGCTAATTTTCTTGGAGTAAATACTTGCTATGATAATCATCAGGCTGTACTTATTTGGACATTTCAACTGCTTGAAAGGGAACCTGCCTTAAATGAATTAGCAGAAATTAAAAAATATTTTCTTTTAATCTTTCCAGATAGTGTTTATCAATTAGCCTAAGTTGTTTTTAAAATTAATTTATTAAATAAAAAGCACTAAATCAAAGAAAGCTTTATTTAAAAATACCTATTAATTCAAAAACATACCATTTACTGAATATATGAAGCATAGGTTCCTGCTCTATCACTCACTCGTACTAAAATTACATCGCTCTTTTTACTGATACTAAACAATTTATGTCCACGCCACGTTCTGCGGCTTCGAGGGCTAGTTTTTGTTGAACCACTGAGAACAAGGACAACAAACTGCCTACTATATTTTCCCGGAGAGTGGTGTAGGAACTTTTTCATTATTGCTAATCATATCAGCGACAACATCAGCAACGAGCTCCTCTATTCCTGAGAATGCTTTAGACTGATCCGCATCAAGCCAAGACAATGATGGAAACTCAGCACATCATTCGTTTAAGACCTATTTTAATGACGGCACTGGTCGCAAGTTTAGGTTTTATTCCAATGGCGTTAAACACTGGAATTGGTGCAGAAGTACAACGACCACTAGCAACAGTTGTTATCGGCGGTATTGTATCTTCTACAATTTTAACTTTGTTTGTATTGCCTATTTTATATCAATGGGCGCATGGCTCTGAGAGTAGCAAACAGCAATCCGACGAAATTTAAAATCAAAAAAAGCAGCTTAATTACTAGGTTATGCCTAATTAAGCTGCTTTTAATATTGTATGCCCAACATTTTATTGATAAAGCTTACTGCGCTTCATCCCGACAATTTTCATTTAAAAACTCAAACTCTATCGTTGTATGCGATAAATGATAGGAAGATAATTTAGCTGCAACTTCTTGTTTAAGCCTAATTAATTCTTTAACGTCAAAGTTGTCACTCAGCTCAAGGTGCGCTGTTAAAACGTGACTTTCACCATCTAGTGACCAAAAGTGCATGTGGTGGATACCATTAACTTCAGGAAATTCCATTAGTGATAGTTTAATACGCTTTTGAGTCTCTTTATCGGGTGCAGCTTGAAGAAATAAAACGAGTGTTGATTTCAGGTTTTTGAAAACATTAAACAAGATGAACAGCGTGAACCCTATTGATAAAAGGGGATCTAATATCGGCAGTTCAGCGAACAACAGTACGATAGAGACTATAAGAACGGCAACCCATCCAAGTACATCTTCAAGAAGGTGCCATGTCAGCACTTTCTCATTTAATGTTTCACCCGCTTTTAATTTTAATACAGCATATCCGTTAACGGCAACGCCGAGTATCGCTAGCCCTAACATCCCCTCGACTACAGGCATTTCAGGATTGGACAGCTTTGGAATTGCTTCAAATAAAATCCAAATTGAGCCAATGATTAAAACAATACTGTTTATCAATGCGCCAAAGAGAGTAAGTCTACGATAACCATAACTAAACTTATCTGATGCTTCTTTATCTGAAAAACGACTTAAAATCCACGCAAAACCTATTGAAAGACTATCACCAAGATCGTGAACTGCATCTGCCATTATCGCCGTACTGTTAGTGAGCCAACCACCTATAAATTCGATAATAGTGAATGTCACATTAAGGAAAAATGCCCAACCAATACGGTCATCTTTACCATGTTGATGACTATGATTATGGTTGTGCATTTTGTACCTCTAGTACTTTTCTATTTCTTAGTTTTGATACATTCATATTAATCAAGTGACGTATCAAGCGTTGATATATCCAGCGTTTGAACCCCGACAAGTTAGTCCCTTTTTCGAGATAGAACTCATCAGGGGAATCATAAAGCCCAAAGTCATCATGAATACCTTCTTTTTGAATATAGGTATTTTCTCCACGCCAATCTGTATCTGGTGATGAAAAGCACTTTGTTGCAACACCATAACCACAAAAATCATCTTTTACTTGGTCAAATTTCTCCTGTAGAGAGCTTAAGTATTGCTCATCCAATATAAAGCCCTCTAAGTTTATCCAACGCCCTTCAAAGTAAACTTCTACCCAACTATGAATGATGTATTTAGGTGCTAACCAAAATACATAGCTTGGGATAGCACCTTTTTGTAGTTGCTGGTCTATGGTAAACCCATGAAATCGGCATTGAATGCCTAGTCCACGCAATAGTGCCATTAACAGATTACCCTTAGTATTACATTGTCCATAACCATCTGCTAGCACATCGCTTGCTGCAATATCATCGCTTTCATTATAACCAAAGAAAATCTCATCTTTTACAAACTGATAAGCGGCACCAATTTTGTTGAAGTTATCCAAGTTTTTCCACCTACGTTGATCGATCAAGGATTGGATATCTTTGTGTTCAAAATTAACGATATTCGTATTGTTTAAATATTTCTCAGTCATTTTTTATATATCCTTTTCGTTGCATACTTATACTATAGACTCTATAGTAACTATAGAGTCAAATGTCTGGGGGAAATTGATGAAAATAGGCGAATTGTCAAAAAAATCGGGCTGTTCAATACAAACGATTAGATATTATGAAAGAGAAGGATTTCTGTTAAATCCAAATCGTTCAGAAGGTAATTTCAGGCTGTATGATAGCAAAGCACTTAAACAATTGGAATTCGTAAAGCATTGTCGCAGCCTAGATATATCACTCAATGATATTAAACGTCTTATCGAATTAAAAAATAAGCCAGAAGAAAGCTGCTCTAGCGTTAATGCATTAATTGATCAGCAACTTGCACTAGTGAATAAACGCATGAAAGAATTAAGGGCGCTTAAAGCTGAATTACAACAAATGGCTAGTGCTTGTGGTTCGAACAACCCAACATACTCATTATATTCTGCTGACCATGTAACACGGCAAGTATATTGTTTACTATCCATTTGAAACCCCATAATGTTTTAAGTCTATGTATAAAAGTACGATTTTCACTTAGCAGTACTTAAATAATCACCCCACCACTGCATCATTTCAGTCCGCTGGGCTAAATAGTCAGCGTGATTATAGCTGGCACGGGTACGGTTCTTATCAATATGTGAAAGTTGTGCCTCAATCCAGTTATCCTGGAACAAACCTGAGTCATTCAAAATGGTACTAAAAGTGGAACGTAGTCCATGAGAGGATAATTGATGTTTTCCATAGCCCATCTTACGTATAGCCATATTTAATGTATTAAAATGAATCGGTTGATTATGTTTCCGTGGGCTAGCAAAAATGTACTTTTCACCGTATGACCATTGCATGACGTCTTTTAAAATATCTAAAGCCTGATCTGAAAGTGGAACTAAGAAGTCGGGAATCTCATGGCCTAATATGACTTTTCGTCGAAACTGTTTAATATGCAAGGCAGGTATTTTCCAGACTTTTTCATTTAAATCAAAATGATGAGGCTCAGCCAATAACAATTCAGCCCCTCGCACGCCAGTATGTAATTTGAACAGCAGTGCTTTTTTAATAATCGGATGGGCATCCAATTTTTGTAATTTATACTTAAAATCAGATATATCCTCCGCTTTCAAATACGGATAATTTTTCTTGATTTTACTGTTAATGGCGATTTTATTTAAACCATGCGCGATGTTGAATTCACAATAACCCATCGCTACAGCGTAGTCATAAATTTGGTTCAAATAACTACAAGCTTTCTTGACAGGTTCTTTTACTTGGCGTCCCTCTATTTTTTTGATTACTGAAACCAGGTCATAACGCTTGATGTTTTGAAAAGGTAGATCCTGAAGGTCTGGATAAATATCTTGCTGTAAGCATCTTTCTGCTAACTGTAGTACACCACAGCGGGGTAGATCGTTGAAGGCATTTTTCAGTTTGAACTGTAACCACTCCTCCCCGACCTTACCAAAGGTGATGACATTAGAGGCAGTATCTTGTTCAAAACAGAAATCATTGTCTTTAAAGTCATCTCTGACTTGTCGTGCCTTTTTCAGCGATAAATCAGGATAACGACCTAACTGAATGCGTCGACGTTTTTTAGTTTGTGGATCTGTATAGCGATAGCACCAAGATTTTCTTCCACTCGGCTCAATCTTCAGGCTAAGCCCATCTTCATCGGATAAAAAACTGGTTTTTTCCTTACAATGAGCTTGGCGAACTTTAATTTCAGTAAGACTCATGGAATTTAAATGAAACCTAACAATGGGTTGATTGGATCAATTATATCAAAATAGAACGCTTTATGTATGATGCGTACACTACGCATCATATATATTTGTAATATATTGTTTTATATATTTAATATTTTAAGTATTTGTATTTTAGTAACCATTATAAGTACCACCTCTTCTTTAAGTTCCCAACAACTCACTTTTTCTGTCATCAATGTTAAATAAGTCTTGTGCTTTAAATTCTTAGATGACCTCCTCTACCCTTTATTATCATTTTTATAAAAGTAACTATATGTACTCATTAAAATTTGTAGAGCTCAAAAACAAAAAAGACCGCTATATAGCAGTCTTTTAACTTAATTAAATAATAATTAATTCATTTTCATCATAAGTGCATAAGCATCACGTTTGTTTTGACGCAATGATTCTATCTCGGACTTCGTCAGCTGTTTTACGAGAGTAATTAACTATAACTAAAAATATAGACAAATATTTGCATAAGTTCTCATTTTGTCTATGTCGATTCAGTAGTGGCAAGGTGGGTATTTATTAGAGATTTAAATGATTATCTTTTGTATTTTAGG
>NZ_VPDB01000011.1:0-73433 GCF_013417925.1 Acinetobacter sp. YH12218 | reverse complement strand
GTCATGAGAAAGCCCATATAAATGGGTAGAGTACAAGTTGCTGTAGAAGCATTTTTAATTCGTCTGATCACAGATACTTTATAAAGTATTTTAATACTTTTTTGAATCCGTCAATGCGTAAGTCCTAGATATGAACCGCCTAAACGAAAAATTAAACAACAAAATGCCAAAAACGATGATCAAGACGCGGCTTAAGACAAGTATAAATAACAAAATCATCAATAAAAAAGCCCATTCAAATGAACGGGCTTTTTTTCATGTCAGACCTATTAGTCAGCACTAATATCTTCAAATAAAACTGACGAAAGATAACGTTCACCACCATCCGGTAAAATGACCACAATGGTTTTGCCTGCATTCTCAGGACGTGCAGCAAGTTTTGCCGCCGCAGCCATAGCAGCACCGCTAGAGATACCCACTAAAATACCGTCATGAGTAGCCGTTTTACGTGCCCACTCAATTGCTTCAGCACTTTCAATACCGATCACTTCATCAACAAGGTCTAGATCTAAGTTACCCGGAATAAAGTTAGCGCCAATCCCCTGAATTTTATGTGGCCCAGGAGTCAGTGTTTCGCCTTTTTTCGCTTGGGCGATAATCGGAGATTCAGCCGGTTCTACCGCAACAGAATAAAGCGGCTGATTTTTCACTTTTTCAAAATAACTTGAAATGCCAGAAATCGTACCACCTGTACCTACACCCGATACTAAAATATCCACTTTACCACCAGTTGCTTCCCAAATTTCTGGGCCAGTGGTCAATTCATGAATTTTAGGGTTTGCAGGGTTTTCAAACTGTTGTGGTAAATAATACGTTTCAGGATGTTCGGCAACGAGGCGCTGTGCTTCTTCGACTGCACCTTTCATGCCTTTAGCAGGTTCAGTCAATACGAGATTTGCACCAAAAGATTTTAACACCTTACGGCGTTCGATACTCATACTTGCTGGCATGGTTAATGTAATTGCATAACCTTTCGCTGCTGCAACAAATGCCAAAGCAATGCCTGTATTGCCACTTGTAGGTTCTACAATATGCATACCCGGTTTTAATAAACCTTTTTCTTCTGCATCTGCAATGAGAGCTGCACCTACACGACATTTCACTGAAAATGCTGGGTTACGGCTTTCAACTTTAGCCAAGACCGTTGCTTCTGACTGAATCGCACGATTAATACGAACTAAAGGTGTATTACCAATCGCTTCAGCGTTATTACTATATACTGCGATACCTAAATTACTCGTTGCTGGAAAAGCTGAATCTGTTGTCATGACTATTTATCCCTTGTGTATTTATTGAATACGATCTTTAGATGATACAATTATTTTCAAAGTGTGCATGATTTTTTAAGCTAATGTCTTATATTTATGTGCATTTTGTGAAAGCTTGTACTAAAATCAAGCAATAAATTTAACTGATTAACTAAATTTAAACTTATAAAAATTAATGATATTTGATTTCATAAAAAACCATAGAAATTGTCTTATTTATTCAATGTATTAAGCCGTGATATCCGTATACTTGAGCTGTTGTTAATCGTATGGACATATCCAATGAATACCGATCTGGAAATCACTACTATGCGTGATTCTGCCGAATTAGTCGTGGGCGTTTTAAAGTCGCTGGCAAATACGGATCGTCTACTAATTTTATGTCATCTAGCACAGCAAGAATTGAATGTGTCTCAGATTGAAGAAATCACTGATATTAAACAGCCAACCCTCTCACAACAACTGATGATGTTACGCAAAAGTGATGTTGTGACCACGCGTCGTGATGGAAAGCAAATTTATTATTCAATTAAAGATGCAAATTTAGTTCAAGTTCTCAATACTCTTTACCAATTGTATTGCAACCAATCTTATAAATAACACTCAGTTATTTTAAAATTTCAAGCCAGACATGCTGTTCTTGCACCACTATAGATGAATCATCGCAATGGGCAGCAATTCAATATCTCAATTTACCCTCCAAACTTCTTCAAAATATCTATATTTATATCGAATATCCAAAGCTTTAAATCAGCTCATACTTTTCATTAATTCATTTAAAATGATGGCTTCTTAAATATCCCCTTAAATTTCCTGCAATATTGTAAGGTCAAAATTTATTGCACAAGACTTCTTAGCATTTTTTATGCATAATATATATGAAATTGTGATTTAGATAAGTTTATGTCAGATTTAAAACCTCATTTCTTACAGAAATTTCCTGCTTGGCAGTGGTTACAGCACTACAGCACTGTGAAATTTAAATCTGATGTACTTGCTTCGCTAATCGTGATTGCCATGTTAGTCCCTCAAGGTATGGCGTATTCCATGCTGGCAGGTTTACCCCCAATCATGGGTTTATATGCCAGTATTTTACCTATGATTGTCTACGCCCTCATTGGTGGAAGTTCAACCTTATCTATAGGCCCTGTGGCAATCATTTCGATGATGACCTTCGCCACGCTCAATCCGCTATTTGAAGTTGGTTCGCCTGTTTATATTGAAGCCGCTACACTTTTGGCCTTAATGGTCGGGCTGATTTCTCTGCTGCTAGGTGTACTACGTTTTGGTTTTTTAATTCAGCTGATCAGTCATCCTGTCATTAAAAGCTTCATTATTGCCTCGGCTCTGCTCATTGCGCTCGGTCAGTTTAAGTTTCTTGTCGATGTCCCGCTAAAAGCCAACAACATCCCTGAGTTTGTTTTAAGTTTGTGGGAATACCTGAGTTTGACTCACTTTGCTTCACTCATTTTTGGTGTGCTGGCCATACTGTTTTTAATCTATGTACCGAAAATATTGGCGACTCAATCAATTCAATCTAGATTCGGCGCTACTGCCTTTCTAAGTAAAGCACTGCCACTGATATTAGTGGTGATCTCGATTGCATCGGTGATGTTATTTGACCTGCAAAATGTCGGCATTAAAACTGTCGGTGAAATTCCTTCAGGTTTTCCACCCTTAAGCTTTCCACATTGGAACTGGGAATTGGTACAAACCTTACTGCCCGGTGCAACAATGATTGCCATGATCAGTTTTGTTGAGTCACTTTCTATTGCTCAAGCTACTGCCTTACAACAACGCAGCCAACTCAATAGTAACCAAGAGTTGATCGCTTTAGGTTTAGCCAATCTAAGCGCAGGTGTTAGCTCTGCCTTTCCTGTGACGGGTAGCTTATCGCGTACAGTTGTTAATGCAGATGCAGGTGCAAAAACACCGATGGCAGGTGTGTTGTCGTCATTGCTGATTATCGTTGTCAGTCTCTACTTCACTGGTTTTTTCCAAGACTTACCTTTAGTCATTTTGGCGGCCACAATTATTGTTTCCATTTGGAAATTAGTCGACTTTAAACCTTTTGTGGATACATGGCGTTATTCAAAAGCTGACGGGATTGCGATGTGGGTGACCTTTTTCGGTGTGGTGTGTATCGATATTTCTACAGGTCTCATTATTGGCATCATTTCTACTTTTATTCTGTTGTTATGGCGCATCAGTCGTCCACACATTGCGGTGATCGGTTTAGTCGAAGGCACACAGCACTTCCGCAATGTACAGCGTCATCATGTCTATACCGCACCACATATACTCTCGCTCCGTATAGATGAAAATATCTCGTTTTTAAATGCCAATACGCTTAAAGGTTTCCTGATCAATGAAGTCAGTCAAAATATTGACCTAGAGCATGTTGTTATCAATTGCTCAAGCGTCAGTTCAATTGACTTAAGTGCCTTAGAAATGTTGGAAGAGTTAAATGCTGAATTATCAAAATTAGATATTCGACTGCATTTTTCTGAAGTCAAAGGTCCTGTCATGGATAAATTGCAGCACTCAAAATTACTCACTCATTTGAGTGGTCAAATTTTTCTCACCCACTATCAAGCCGTTACAGAGCTTGCGACAGCCAGTTCTGAATACCAAATTTAAAGGTGTATTCGCTCACTGTTTAATCAAACCAAATTTGATAAACAGTGAGTTTTGAAAGGCTTACATTTTAATACACAAAAATAGATTATAAAAAACAAAGATTTATTTTTAAATAAAATTATTTTATAAGCATTCTATATTTTCGTATAAAATACAGCACTAATTTTCATCATTTTGTCATTGTAATTCTGACAAGGCTCTCCTATGTTTTCAGCATTTACACGCTTGAGTTTAGTAACCCGAATTATTATCGCCATTATTTTAGGTGTATTGGTTGCTGTTGTGGCTCCGGGCGTTGCACCCTATTTAAGTTTGCTTGGTGATTTATTCATTAAGGCATTGAAATCCGTAGCACCGATACTGGTCTTTGTACTTGTACTGTCATCCATTGCAAATTTCAAAGTGGGTAGCAGTAATTCTTACATTAAACCGATTATGTTGATGTACGCTATTGGTATGTTCCTTGCTGCTTTAAGTTCAGTAGTAGCAAGCCTTTTATTCCCTAGTACATTAATTCTTGATGTTGCTGCAGAAAACCTTGTGCCGCCAGGCAGTCTTGCTGAAATATTGAAAAACTTATTATTAAGTTTTGTCGCAAACCCTGTTACAGCAATTTCTGAAGCAAATTTCATTGGTATTTTGGCTTGGGCTGTTACCTTAGGTATTGCATTTCGTCATGCATCAGAGAACACCAAAGTCTTTTTATCTGACGCTGCTGATGCAGTGAATAAAGTGATCCGTTTAGTGATTAACTTTGCACCTATTGGTATCTTCGGTTTGGTTGCTGTTACATTTGCCGACTCAGGTTTGAAAACACTGATCAGCTATGCACACTTACTTGCGGTCTTAATTGGTACCATGTTCTTTGTTGCCTTGGTCATCAATCCACTAATGGTGGCATTTATGACCCGCTCAAATCCGTTCCCATTGGTTTTCCAATGTTTACGTGAAAGTGGTATCACTGCATTCTTTACGCGTAGTTCTGCTGCAAACATTCCTGTAAACCTTGACCTTGCGAAGCGTCTTGGTGTACCAGAGTCAACTGCAAGCGTAGCGATTCCTTTAGGTGCAACTGTCAATATGGCAGGTGCATCGGTCACAATTACAGTCCTCACACTAGCAGCAGTTCATACTTTGGGCATTTCTGTTGATTTCAGCACAATGTTGATTTTATCAGTCGTTGCTACCGTTTCTGCATGTGGTGCTTCAGGTGTTGCTGGTGGTTCATTGCTGCTTATTCCAGTGGCTTGTGGCCTGTTTGGTATTTCAAGTGATATCGCGATGCAAGTTGTAGCCATTGGTATGGTTATTAGCGTACTTCAAGATTCAACTGAAACCGCTTTAAACTCTTCGACTGACGTATTATTTACAGCTGCAGTAGACCGTGGTTTAAGATAATATCCTGATATTGGATACTTTTTAAGGCGAGGCCATGCCTTTTCAGACTTTACCGCTTTGGATACAACTGGGTGCTTTTTTTCTCGCAGTGAATGCAGGAATGATTAATGTACTCGGCCTGGTGACGATCTTGCACCAGTCGGTATCTCACATGACGGGTAATGTCAGTATGTTAGCCATGGCCTTCATTGCATGGCAGCCGGCTACAATTATTTATTTGATTTTAGTCTTGCTCTGTTATGTGATTGGCTCATTTTATAGTGGGCTAATTCTAGGAAATAGTCACTTTAGCTTAACGCGACGTTATGGCGTCCCATTAAGCTTGGTGGCTTTTTTTATTGTCCTGTGTTGGCTGCTATTACCCTATTTTCCACGTTATGCTTTGCTTTGGGCATGTGTGGCTATGGGTGTACAAAATGCAATGGTTAGCCACTATAAAGGCACCATTATTCGTACCACACACCTCTCTGGTGTTTTGACGGACTTAGGTTTGGCTTTGGGTTATAAAGCTCGTGGACTTTCGGTTGAGTCTAAACGTGTGGTCTTACATTTATTAATTTTAGCGGGATTTATCGTCGGTGGCATACTTGCCAGTTGGCTTTATCCTTATTTAAAATTAAACGCATTCCTGATTCCTGCCGCACTCAGTTTAGTCATGAGCGCAGTTTATTGGATCATCTATTTTCATTATCGACATATACACGATTAGTTGGAACGTACTATGGTTAAAAATGCATTACAGGCGCAACTGCTTAAAGCAGGTCTGGTCGATAATAAAAAGGCAAAAAAATTGTCAAAACAAGCCGTACATGAAAAACGTACTGGTGAAAGTAAAGATGCTGAAATCAAGGCGAAAATTGAGCAAGATCAGCAGCAGAAAATGGCCAAAGATCATGCTTTAGAGCAAGATCGTAAAGTAGTTTTGCAAGAAAAAGAATTAAAAGCTGCCATCATGCAAATGATTAATCAGCATAAAATCCGTGATACCGATGGCGAATCGACCTATCAATTTATCGATGATGCAAAGATCAAAAAGCTTTATATCAATCAGCAAATTTATAATGCCCTTGTTGCGGGTAGTCTTGTTATTGCACGTGAAAATAGCAACTATGCTTTTCTACCAAAAGAATTAGCCGACCGTATTAATGCAAAAATGGAAGGCTTTATTATTGTGAATAATTCTGAAGTCAATGAACAAACCACGGATGAAGAAGATCCGTATGCAGCATATGTGATTCCTGATGATTTAATGTGGTAAGCACTTCAAATCGCCAATGAAGCTCCCGATTCGGGGGCTTTTTTTTATCAACATTAATCTTTTTCAGTCCATAAATATCGGTTATATCTTCAAAAAATCATTCCTTAACACCCAATAAGTAACATTATGGACTATACATGTCGTAACTCCGTAAATTTTACGAGTATAAAATTGCTTATATAATCACCACAATTACAATAGTTTGATCATTAACCCTTTCATTTACATCAATAAGAGTAGAATGATTTTGGAAAAATTTCAGTTCATTAAGAATATTCAAGACTGGTCAGATCAATATCCGTGGCTAGAAATGCTGACTTCGCTCAGTCTTATTATTATTTTTGCCATTATCGCAAATTTTATCGCCAAGCAAATTGTGGTACGTGGTATTCGTAAGCTCGTGTCTAAAATGGCCTTTAGCCACAGTCAAATTTTGTCAGAACATAGTGTGATAAAACGCTTTGCCAACATTGTTCCAGCAATTGTGATCTTAAATGGTATAACCACAGTCCCGCATTTATCTGTGAAGTTTATCTCAATCGTTCAAATGGCTTGTCAGGCCTTTATCTTCCTGACCATTGCTTTAGCCATTTCTGAATTACTAAATATTTTTAATCTGATTTATCAACGTAATCCAAAATCTAGAAACAAACCAATTAAAGGCTATTTGCAGTTGGTCAAATTGATCATCTTTTTGGTTTGTGGTCTAATGATCTTAGGTACTTTTCTGAAAAAAGATGTATTTACATTACTCGCAGGCTTCGGTGCTATGGCGGCTGTACTGATGTTGGTCTTCCAAAATACCATTTTGTCACTGGTCGCTTCGGTACAAATTTCTTCTTATGATATGGTGCGAATTGGTGACTGGATTGAAATGCCCTCGCTCAATGCGGATGGCGATGTCATTGATATGTCATTACATACCATTACTGTACAGAACTTTGATAAGACCTTTACCACGATTCCAACCAATAAACTGGTGACAGACACCTTTAAAAACTGGCGTGGTATGGCACAGTCCGGTGTACGCCGCATCAAACGCTCACTTTATATCGATCAAAGCTCTATTCATTTCATGACTCAGGATGAGCAAAATAAACTCAAAGAATTTTTATTATTAGATCAATATCTTGACCATAAACATGAAGAGCTTGCTCAGTTTAATCAGCAACTTTCAAATCAGTCGCAATATAATCAGCGCCGTTTAACCAATCTTGGGACCTTTCGTGCCTATGTAGAATTCTACTTACAACAGCATTCAGGCATTGCCCAACACCAAACGATTTTGGTGCGTCAGTTACAACCCACGAGTGAAGGCATTCCTTTAGAGATTTATGCTTTTAGTAAAACCATTGCATGGAAAGATTATGAAGCGATTCTATCGGATATCTTTGACCATCTGATCGCAATCACACCTGAGTTTGGACTTAAAATCTATCAAGCCCCTTCTAGTGCCGATTTTAAAGCCCTCATCCAACCAAATGCCGATAAAATCTAAGGCCTAAACGTTCGTCTTCCCATGTATATTCGAAGTAGAAATTCTGTAAATTAAAAAAGTCACAATGGCTGTTGAATATATATGGGACTTTCGTTTAAAACCTACTCAACTATCACAAATGATTATTGATCATGCGTTGCAAGGAATGAGAGCGAACCAGATAAATGCCCAGAGCAATATTTCCTTAAACATATAATTCATCCGAAACAGCTAAAATAGTTAAAAAAACCAGAACAAATACTATACAAATGTAGACATTTTTAGATACTATTTGTTAACAGTTGCATAAAAACGCTTCTAAAATAGGAGCTTGATCATGGAAGGCCCCAATCAACCTTCTCGGAAATCAGTTAAAAACGAATCACAATTACTCATAGAATCGATGAATCGCACTTCTGCCAAACATACGCTCATACAGGCAGAAGCATGTGACTTAGAGAATCGTGTCCGTATTGAGCGTGCTTTATCCGACCCGATTGCACGTATCCCGGCACAGTTTAAAAATGCTTATTACAAATTTTTGTACTACAACCAGAAAGACTATTTAAAGCAGGTCAACTATTTCGCTCAATTGGCATTTTTAATCTATTTTTGGGCAGATCGCTATGTGCTGCCAGACGTAGAAATGCTTTCAGGTGTGATTCGTATCATTGCTATTATTGCTGCATTTAGCCTGAACTATGTTCTGTTTAAATATATCAAACAGATTAAATTGCTCGATTTAATATTACCACTAGCGACTTGCCTTTCTGCAATCCTCTGGTTTGAGATATTACTTCAGTCGAAAAATGAACTGGTTCATAGCTATCAATATGCCGCCATTATTTTGATCGTATTGGGTAATTTAAGTATTCATGTGCATTTTCGCCCTTCGATTATGACCTCAGCCATGATCACGGCAGCGATCCTTTTTGGCGCATGGCGCATTAATGATTTTGGTGATTTTACAATATTTTTATTGGTGTACGTTCCTGTGCTGCTGTTCAGTATGTATATCTGCTGGAACTCTACGCTCAACTCTCGTAAAACGTTTCTAAGAGCGCTGCTAGATGACTGGAACTTTCATACCCTGCGCAAAATTGCCCATACGGATGAATTAACCCAGTTAAGCAATCGTCGCCAATTTGTACATGCTGCCAATAAAAAAATCCAAGAAACCCCAATGACGGTCTGTACCAGTCTTTTGATTTTTGATGTCGATCATTTTAAAGCGATTAATGATCAATACGGACATGATGTCGGCGACCAAGTGCTATGCCAAATTGCTGAAATTGCGCGTAAAGAAATGCGGTTTTACGATATGTTGGCGCGTTTCGGGGGTGAAGAATTTATTGTACTTTTGCCTTTTACCGTCCCAGAAGATGCATTAAAAATTGCTGAACGGTTAAGACATAAAATGGAGCAACATCAGTTTCATATGGATGGTCAATTGGTGAAATTTTCGATCTCCATTGGTGTTTCCAAAATTGACCCTGACCACGCCAAACTCGATCAGTTAATTAAACAAGCCGATATTGCTTTATATGAAGCAAAACGCCAAGGTCGTAATCGGGTTGTACATTTTAATTTTATGAATTTTTGCAGCCAAGCTTTTTAATAAATAAACAAATCAAAATGGAGAAAAACCAGCGAATCCATTACACTCAGAGCGGAAGAAAGAAAGATTAATTACAGTAAAATTCTCAGGTTATCTGCATGCTTAAATGGTTTGAAAACTTAGTTGACGCTTATCCTGAACAGGACTTGAATAAACCATTGCCAACAAAATTTTTCCCCTTTGTATGGCAAGCTGCAACGGGTGTAAAAAAATACCTCTTGTTATTGGTATTCTGTACAGCTGGTGTAGCGAGTTTTGAAGCACTGCTTTATGCCAAAATTGGTGAATTAGTCAATTGGATCAGTAAGTCTCAACCTGAAACCTTTTTACAGCAGCACCAGACCAATCTGACCATTTTAAGCTTTATTTTATTGGCAAATATCTTCTTTTCTTGCCTTCAAACTATTATTAAACATCAGATTTTATACAGTACCTTTCCAATGCGCCTACGTTGGAGATTTCATAACTTATTACTGAAACAAAGTTTAGATTTCTTCCACAACGACTTTGCAGGTCGTTTATCTGCCAAAGTCATGCAAACTTCACTGGCTGTACGTGAGTTTTGGATTATTCTTGGTGACATGTTGGCCTATGTCTTCATTTACCTGATTTCGATCACCGTGATTTTAGGTGCTATATCGCCACTGTTGATTGTTCCATTATTACTTTGGCTGGCTTTATTTATTGGTTCTGCATGCTATTTCATCCCCAAATTAAGCAAAATTTCAAATGAACAAGCCAATGCACGCGCAGTAATGACTGGTCGTGTCACCGATGCCTACACCAATATTCAAACGGTGAAATTGTTTGCCCATGCAGGCCGTGAAAGCCAATATGCCAAAGCCTCAATGAAAGAATTTATGGTGACGGTGTATAAGCAAATGCGACTTGCTGCAAAATACAACATCGCGACGAATTTGCTGATCATTGTTTTATATGGTGGCGTACTTGGAACAGCCGTTTGGCTTTGGATGGATGGTCAAGCTGAGCTTGGGGTCATTGCAGCAGCGACCGCTATGATTTTAAAACTCAGTAGTATTTCCGAGTTTATGATGTGGCAAACGTCTGCCCTATTTGAAAATGTCGGGACCATTCAAGATGGGATGAAAACCATGGGTCGCCCAATTCAGATTCAAGACAAAGCTGATGCAACCGACTTAAAAGTACCGCAAGGCGAAATTAAATTTGAGGACGTCAGTTTTGCTTATAATGATAAAAATGTCATCGATCAATTTAATTTAACTATTCGACCAGGCGAAAAAATTGGTATTGTCGGGCGTTCGGGTGCCGGAAAATCAACACTAATTCAACTTTTACTCCACTTTTATGATATCAACCATGGTCGTATTTCGATTGATGGCCAAAATATAGAACATATTACCCAAGATAGCTTAAGAAAAAATATTGCATTGGTGACCCAAGACACCTCGTTATTGCATCGTACAGTCGAAGAAAATATTAAATATGGTCGCCCGAATGCAACCGATGAAGAAATGTATGATGCAGTGCGTAAAGCGAAAGCTGACGAATTCATTCCTCAATTGATCGATTTACGTGGCCAACGTGGCTATGACGCATTTGTCGGTGAACGTGGCGTAAAATTATCAGGTGGTCAGCGTCAACGTATTGCGATTGCTCGGGTATTTTTAAAAGACGCACCGATTTTAATTTTAGATGAAGCCACAAGTGCGCTCGATTCAGAAGTCGAAGCCGCGATTCAATCGAGTTTAGATGATTTGATGCAAGGCAAAACTGTGATTGCCATTGCGCATCGACTTTCAACCATTGCGCAAATGGATCGCTTGATTGTCTTGGATCAAGGACGTATTGCTGAGCAAGGCACCCACGAAGAGCTTGTTGCTTTGAATGGTATTTATGCACACTTGTGGCAGCGTCAAACCGGTGGATTTTTAATAGAACAACATAAAGTAGAATCAAAGGAAGATGAAAATGCTGTATCTGGAAGACCTTAAAGTTGGTGATCACTTTAGCAGTCGTGAATATGAAATGACTGTTGAAGAAATCAAGCAATTTGCCAACGCTTTTGATCCTCAGGAATTTCATACAGATGAAGTCAAAGCCCAACAGCACCCGATCTTTCAAGGGCTAGCGGCAAGTGGTTGGCATACTGCTGCTGTAACAATGCGCTTATGGACTGAATGTTTCCCTGTGGCTTATGGCTTAATTGGCTCAGAGTCAAGTCTGCGTTGGCCGCGCCCAACACGTCCGGGGGATAAAATTCGTGTAGAAGTTGAAATATCTGCAATTACTCCGTCGAAAAGTAAGACAGACCGCGGCATTGTGACCTATGTTACGCAAGCGCTCAATCAGCACAATGACGTTCTGTATATGTCTACGACCAAAATTGTGGTCTTTTCCAAAGATTTTAAACCGAATTAATCCTTAACGGCCTACTTTACAACGCTAAGGTAGGCCGCTATAAATAGTTGAGCCTAGTCAGTTTGTCCAACAATTTTTGTGGGATACAACACGGAATCATGCCAATATAACCTTGAACAGAAGAAAAACCCGCATTGCAACGGAACGCTATGAAAACAATTAATTCCCGTCAGGATCAGGGTATTCCCGGAGTGTATGGATTGCTCCTTTTAGATGTGGTCTCTCGATGGGGCTACACTGCAGAAACATTATTTAGTCCCTTCGGATTAAACAGCGAACAATTGGCTGAACCAGATTTCCGTATTCCAACACCCATCGCCAATCAATTGGTAGAGCACGCACTACGTTTAACTGGTGAGCCAACATTAGGTTTTCATTTAGGCAACCAAATGCGCATCTCGATTCATGGTTTTATTGGCTATGCCATCATGACGGCGAAGGACATAACCGATGCCTTAGTCTTGGCAAACCGTTTTATTCAGTTACGCATGCCCTTTTTACAGCTTTTTTTCTCGACTTTTGGAACCAAAGCGACTGTTCAACTACAAACCGACGTTACGATAGAGCCTTTACGTACTGAGATTTCAATTGCCTTAATTTTTGGCATGATCAGCATGGGCAAAGCAATTACCGGTGTGGATTATTCTGCTGGTGAAATTGATTTTGATTTCCCTCAACCTGAAGGTTTTGAGCGGTTTATTGCCAAATATCCAAGGCACCAATTTAGATTTGATCAGCCACACCTTTTACTCAGTTTTGATAAGCAATATTTAACCAATAAATTGGTCCATGCAGACCCGATTGCCAGTCAAATCGCGATTAATCAATGTGAAGCTGAACTCTCCGCTTTGGGCGAACGTCACCGTATTGCCATGCGCGTTCGTGACATTTTAACCAACTCCGAGCAGCACTATTTAAGTATCGAAAGTGTTGCTGAACGGCTACACATGTCCGATCGAACCCTTAAACGCCAACTTGCTGCTGAAGGGACTTCATTTTCAACTTTGGTCGACGAAGTTCGCTACCGCCATGCTACTTCGCTTCTATCACGGACTGACTTTACCTTAGAGCAAATTGCTGATGAATTGGGCTATAGCGATGTTGCCAATTTCAGCCGTGCATTTAAACGCTGGAGTGGTCGTAGCCCAAGCAATTGGCGTAAAGATCCGTACTTATAAGTCTTTTGTTTTACGTAAAAAGCATGTATAACTCATGCCAAAAATGAATTTAATGGATTTAAGGAGTTATCAATGAATCATCCTTCAGATTTAAAGTACGCAAGTACACATGAATGGGTGCGAATTGAAGGTGACCTTGTTGTTACAGGCATTTCTGATCATGCACAAGACGCATTGGGTGATTTAGTTTATGTTGAAGCACCAGATGTGGGTCAACATATCACAGCTGGCGAACAAGCGGGTGTGGTTGAGTCGGTAAAAACTGCTTCTGATATTCATGCTCCAGTTTCTGGTGTGGTTGTTGAAGTCAATCCGGACCTTGAAGATGATCCAGATTTTGTAAACGATGCGCCTTATAGCAAAGGCTGGATTTATAAAATTAAACCAGACAATATCGCTGATGTAGATGCTTTGTTGACAAGCGAGCAATACGAAGCTGGTCTGTAAATATTTCTAATATCAAAAAAATCAGCCCTCAGGCTGATTTTTTTATTTCAATATGATAGCTGAATTGGCTTATATACCATTTGCATAAATATCCAGCTTATATTTCTTCCGAAGCTTCGGTACTTTCAGGTTCTTCTTTCTTTTCTTCAACCATACTAAAAGATTGCGCAGCCGCTGAAGTACCATTTGCACGTGAACTTTTCAGTTTAATTTGCAAACGTAATTCATTAGTTGAATCGGCATTTCTTAAAGCTTCTTCATAAGAAATAGCGCCGTCATTATATAAATCAAATAAAGCTTGGTCGAAAGTTTGCATCCCAAGTTCACGAGATTTTGCCATAATCGCTTTTAGTTCATGAAACTCACCTTTCAAAATCAAATCTGAAATGAGCGGCGTATTTAACATAATTTCAACGGCTGCACGGCGTCCTTTACCATCTTCAGTCCGGATTAATCGCTGAGAAACAATCGCTTTCATATTGCTCGATAAATCCATAAGCAATTGATTTCTTCGCTCTTCTGGGAAGAAGTTAATGATTCGATCTAGGGTTTGATTGGCGTTATTTGAATGTAGCGTACCTAAACATAAATGTCCTGTTTCAGCAAAGGCAATTGCATGTTCCATAGTCTCGGTGTCACGAATTTCACCAATTAAAATCACGTCTGGTGCTTGTCGCAAGGTATTTTTTAAAGCGTTATGCCACGAATGACTGTCTACACCGACTTCACGATGTGTAATCATGGATTTTTTATGCTTATGCACATATTCCACTGGGTCTTCAACAGTGATGATATGGCCTGCACTATTTTCATTTCGATAATCAATCAGCGCCGCTAAAGAGGTTGATTTTCCCGAACCTGTACCTCCAACCACTAAAACTAAACCACGTTTTTCCATAATCACGTGCTTAAGCGAAGCCGGTAATTTAAGCTTTTCAAAATTTGGAATTTCTGCCGTAATGGTACGAATGACCATACCCACATGTAACTGTTGCTGAAATACATTGACACGAAAACGCGAAACGTTTGGCACACTAATCGCAAAGTTACATTCTAGTTCTGTTTCAAACTCTTTGCGCTGCTTCTCATTCATCAAACTATAGGCGAAAAGCTTTGTTTTCTCAGCATCAAGTTCTTGCTGCCCAAAGGGTTTCATCATGCCTTGATGTTTAGTACTTGGTGGAAAATCTGCCGTAATAAATAAATCAGAACCACCATATTCAACCACTTTGGTTAACATGTGGAACATAAAACGGCGTGCTTCTTCCAGCAATTCAGCAGTGTACATCAACTTCCCCAATATAAAATTTCAAACACCCAAGCACAGATTGTCATTATTTCTGGCGCTGTATTGAGCTTAGACATTATTGTGCATAAAAAATTTGATTCACTCAAACATAAAACACTGAATTATCAGTATATATTTTAAAATATAGGCCATATTTCAATTTTTATATTGAAGTAAGCAACAAAGGATTTTTCAAAATAAAAGCCTTAGAACAATCAATGTTCTAAGGCTTTGGGGTAAATCAATTCAGACTGAGTATGCTCTGGATTGTTAAGCACTACGTTTAATTTGTGATGCACGAAGTTCATTCGTAACCTGTTGAATCAAAGCAATGGTCTTATCCCAACCTAAGCATCCATCTGTTATAGATTGACCATAAGTCATGTCACAACTAATTTTTTGATTACCATCCACTAAATGACTTTCCAACATCACGCCACGCACTTGGGTATGCTCACGCTCCGCTACAATAGTGCGTAATACTTCAGGTTGCTTCATTGGGTCTTTATGGCTATTACCATGACTACAATCGATCACTAAAGCCGGTAAATCGCCTTTTACTTTACTACGAATTTTGTCTATTTCAGCCAAACTATAATTTGGACCTGTATTGGAGCCACGTAAAATCAAATGTGCTTGTGGGTTGCCAACAGATTCTAAAATACACGGTAAGCCGGCTTGACTCATACCTAAGAACTGGTGTGGATGGGACGCAGATTGAATGGCATCTAGAGCAATTTGGATTGAGCCATCTGTTCCGTTTTTGAAACCAATACTGTATGGCATATGACTCGAGATTTCACGATGAATTTGTGATTCGCTGGTACGCGCACCGATTGCACCCCAAGCCAAAAGGTCATCAAAATAACCCGTCGCCATTGGGCTTAAAATTTCAGAGGCAATTGGCAAACCCATTTCAATAATTTGTAAGTACAGCTCACGTGATTTTTCTAAGCCCAACTGCATATTAGATGAACCATCTAAACTTGGGTCATACATATAGCCTTTCCAGCCCACTGTAGTACGTGGTTTCTCAATGTATGCGCGCATCACAAGAAAAATTTGATCTGAAACCTGTGCCTGTAATTGTTTTAATTTTTCAGCATATTCCAACGCAGCAATTGGATCATGGATTGAACATGGGCCGCTAATAATCATTAGACGCGGGTCTTGACCCGTCAAAATATTTTGAATCGTTGCACGATGTGCAGCAATTTGCTCTGCAGCATGAACTGATAAAGGTAATTGTTGTTTCAATTGATGTGGCAAGCTCAAAAGTGTTTCTTTTGGCTGTGTAGATTTCTGAATTTCTGAATTTTGAGTTTGTTGTAAAGCTGTATTTAGCGCATTCATTGGTTCTATTCCTTTGGACTGTATACATTAACAGTCCGATCTTTTATCTGAGCGTTATGGGACTTTGGGACTTCAAGGCTTTAGACATAGACTGACTAAAGTAAAACCAATAACCGTTGCTAAAATATGAATTATTTACAGTAAACATGAGATTTCTCCAAAAATATTATAAAAATCAAGACATAAAAAAACCTGATCAGGGTTGCCGATCAGGTATAAACTTGGTGGGCAACCTTTTTCATGCCCGAACGCGTTCAGGCAATTATCTAAACTGCCAGAAGTAATAATATGCGTTTGAGATTAAAGGTTGCTTTAACATCTTGATTTCATCAAAAAGTATCTGTCTGAAAATTAAAATACGCTGTATTCATCGGTTTGACAATAGTTTTTTGCTATTTTGTTGTATTAAATAACTCTGCTGTAAATAATTGCGACCTATTTTTAAAATTTGATGTATTGATTAATAAATAAACATTTATTAGACTGCACAACATTAGGCTGTCTTAAGATTTTTTCCATTTATTTTTAATTCGAGTATTTGCCAATGAAGTAAGCCCTGTTTTTTTCATCATCAAATCCATTTTTTGATGTGCAAACACATGGCTAATGACTTCGACTGCATTTTCTCAAATATTGTCTTTTTTATAGAATAAAATTAGTTATTTGTATTGCGCATCTTTGCTATCGCAAGGTGCATCTATGACTCAAACAGCTTGTACAATTTCCAAACTAAGCTTGGAATTTCCTTCTAAAACACTTTTTAAAAACCTGAAATTTAACCTCAATCAACAACAGCTTTCGGCATGTATTGGTCGCAATGGTTTAGGAAAGTCCTGCCTCCTTAAAATCTTACATGAGCAAAATCTGAAAGATCTCCCCTATGAAGGTGAAATTTTATGGAATGTACCACATGCTTATTTATCACAATTTTCTCGACTAGAAGCTGACACGATTGCTTCTGCACTCGGTGTGGAAGATTTATATAACGCATTTCAACGTATCGAAATAGGCAATGCCAGTTTTGAAGACTTTGAGCTGACTGAAAACCAATGGCACCGTCCTGCACTATGGCAGCAACAACTTAAGCAGGCTTCACTTCCAACAGATTTAAATTTCCCAGTCGCTCAGCTGAGTGAAGGTCAAAAAACCAAATTGGCTTTGTGTGCATTATTTTTAAAACCCGACCATTATTTGCTTTTGGATGAGCCAAGTAATCATTTAGATGTATCTTCACGTTTATGGCTCATCGATCGCTTAAAAAACCATCCTGCCGGTGCATTTTTTGTCAGTCATGATCGAGAGTTGCTGCAACATGTAGAGCATATCTACGCTTTAAATGAGTTTGGAGTCACGCATGTTACTGGTAACTATGAAGAATACATTCAAAAAAATGATCTGCAAAATAAAGCCTTACAGCGTAATGCTATGCAGCATCAGCGTGAGTTAAAACAACTCAAATTACAACAACACGAAACACAAATGAAAGCACAAAAACGAGAACAACAAGGTCATGCACTACGCAAGTCAGGCTCCCAAGCCAAAGTATTACTCGATTTTAAAAAAGAGCAAGCCGGTCAAAGCCTCGCGACAGTTCAAACGCAACAGCAGAAGCAATTGGAAGAAAAGAGAACCCAACTGCTTCAATCACAGCAACAACTTGAGCATATCAAAGAGCAGCAATTTGTTTTTCAACATCGCACTGAAAAAACAGGAGAAATCTTAAGAGTTAAAGATTTTCATAGCAAAACATCTCAGCACCAGCCTTTCGACTTGGCCTTACAGGCAGGTGAAAAAATTCATTTAAAAGGAAAAAATGGTATTAGTAAATCTACATTTCTAAAGTATTTGAGTCAGACCACATCACAGTCTAGCCATGAA
The DNA here is from genome assembly GCF_013417925.1 of Acinetobacter sp. YH12218. Classification (NCBI taxonomy): domain Bacteria; kingdom Pseudomonadati; phylum Pseudomonadota; class Gammaproteobacteria; order Moraxellales; family Moraxellaceae; genus Acinetobacter; species Acinetobacter sp. YH12218. Next base: position 55,230 of record NZ_VPDB01000011.1, on the reverse strand, counting down.
ACGTTTTTGTCTGTGCATACCCTGTATTTAGATCAAAACTTGAGTAATTTATCACCTGAACTGAGTGTTTTGGACAATTTGGCAAAGTTTAATCCTGAGGTTTCGTCAACGGAATGGCGTAATCAACTCGGTCAACTTAGAATCCGTGGTCAAAAAGCGGAACTGCCATTTCACTGTTTAAGTGGTGGTGAGCGTTTAAAAGTGACCTTGTTAGGCTTAAATTATTTAACACCGAATATTGAGCTTTTATTGTTAGATGAACCTGAAAATCACTTAGATATAGAGTCTAGAATGTTATTGGCTCAAGCCATTCAGCATTATACAGGTGCGGTGATCCTCGTTTCACATGATGCATATTTTGTAGAATCTTGTGGCATTCAGAATAGCGTGCAATTAGTTGAATAACTCTCGCTCGCTAGATATATCTAAAAAAAGCCAAAGTAGATGAACGCTACTTTGGCGAATTTAATGCTTTAGAAATCATCCATTGGAAGCATTAAGGGCAATATTGCTAAACAATACTGTATTTTAACGCCCGATTTTCTTCATGATTTTTTGTTTAACATGCTGCTGAAGTGATGCTGAGCGTTCCTTGAACTCGGCACGCCAGTCATTCGGCACTGAGCATTTCGCGAGGCGAACCCAAACGCTGGCAAACTGTTTTATAAAACTGGCTTCATTGTAGTGAATACCATATTCCTCACAAAGTGCTTTAATTTTAGGTGCGGCTTCTGCATAGCGGTTTGCAGGCATATCAGGGAATAAATGGTGTTCAATTTGGTGACTCAAATTACCACTGAGTATATGCAACCATTGTGTTCCACTAAAATTACTGGAGCCACGAATTTGACGGAGATACCACTCTGCTCGAGTTTCATTTTCGGTATTGTCCATCTCAAAGTTTTCCGCATCTTCAGTAAAATGGCCATTAAAGATGACAGCGGAAGCCCATAAGCTACGAATCACGTTGGCTACAGCATTTCCTGCAAATACAGGAATCGCATTGGGACCTGCAATAAGCGGGAAAAACACATAATCTTTAATCACTTGGCGCTTAATTTTCTGACGTACATCGGCTGCTTCATGCCATACATCTTTCCAAGTTTTGGTTTTATACGCAATAACATCTTCTAAATGTAAACGTTGAATGCCGACATACCACTCAAAGAAAACCATGAGTTGGGCAGCCAGTGGGATATTAAAAAGGAAACGTGGCTCCCACTTTTGCGATTCACTTACACGGATTAAGCCATAGCCGACATCATGGTCCATACCGACAATATTGGTATAGGTATGATGCACATAGTTATGGGTATATTTCCAGTCTTGACCTGTGGCAATGGTATCCCAATCATAATTAGCACCATTTAAACTCGGGTCATTTAACCAATCAAACTGACCATGCATCACATTATGACCGAGTTCCATGTTCTCTACGATTTTAGAAATACCCAATAAACCGGTACCCAGTAACCACACCGGTGGAATCCAGCCTGCAAACATCAACATGCCACGAGATGCGATCTCGCTATAACGGACAAAATTGCGAATTTTATAAATATACGCTGCATCTTTTTCACCTACACTCTGCATGATTTCACGGCGAATTTGCTCAACTTTTTCGCCAAATTCAGCAGTTTGTTCTGGAGATAAATAACGTGACTTACTATTCGGACGAATATATATCGATTGATTCATGATGATGCCCTTGATTTGTTTTTATGCGGCTTGGGTTAGAGTTGAATACGTACAGGTGAAATGGCCTGAGAGACACATAATTTGATTTGTGTGTTATTCGCATGATCGATTTCGCCAGTGAGTAAGTTTTTCACCGAACCCTGTAATTTGGTACACGAACAAGTATTACAAATACCCATCCGACAGCCATGCGCAGGTTTTAAACCGGCTTTTTCAGCACTTTCAAGTAAGTTACCTTCTGCTAAAAAATCTTGCTGGGCTAAACTAAAAGTGACAGGTTGAGCAGGTACTGAATCATCAGCAATCATTTGAAAATATTCAGTGTATAAATAATCTGAAAGCTTGAACTCACGATACAGTTGCTCAATGCTTTGCATCATTGGCGCTGCACCACAGGCATAGCAATCTCGCTGCTTAAAATCAGGGACCATGTGATTTAGCACCTCTGGTGTGATATGCAATTTGGTTTTCAGCGTATTAATCCCATGTAAATGTGCATGGTTAGATTGCTTCGCCAGTTGAATCAATTCATCCAAATAAGCATCATCTCGATTGAAATAAATCAGGTCAACCGTACGCCCAAGCTGAATTGCTTGTTTAAACAAAGCCATGATTGAGGTAATGCCACTACCAAAAGCAAGCAGCAAAATTGGTCGATCCGAATTTAGCTTTAAGCCAAACTCACCTTGCGGTTGCGATAATTCAACAACCTCACCTTTTTTTGAATGAGTTAAGCAGTTGGAAACTTTGCCTTGTTGTTTGACTGCGATTACTACATGACCAGATGTATTGATTTCGACGATGCTATAGCTACGTTGATGACGTACACCATCTTTGACAACTGTCACCAGAACACATTGGCCTGGTCGATAGTTTGCTGCTTTAAAATTTTGATTCGCTAAAAAACTCAGTTCATAAAACCCGATCCCCACACAACGTGATTTGACTAATTGTGCTTTTACACGTTTGTAGGCCCAAATTGCATCAAATTTTTCTGCAATAAAATCAATAAAATCTTCCCGAATCCACTCAGGCTTGTAACTTGTAGTTGTCATTTTTTGCCTCGGATAATGCATTAATATACATTTGTTTTTTAAATTATGCTTACATTAAGTTTAGTGCTAATTCCCCACCATGTGAATTCGGGACAAAATCTATCATTTGGCATTTTTTATCATTTTATGTCTAACAATCTGTCACTTTTTGCAAATCCAAATTTGAAGTTCTGATTTGTCGTAACAACACAAATAAAAAAAACTAGGCCAAAGCCTAGTTTTTAAAACAGTGAAAGTTAACGCATTAATATTTAATGATTAGTAGATAAATCAATAATATTTAAATCAATGTTTAGTCTTCAAAATGCACAACAGAGCGAATTGATTTACCTTCATGCATTAAATCAAACGCTTCATTGATTTTATCCAACCCCATGGTATGGGTCACGAATGGTTCAAGTTTGATCTCACCTGACATGGCTTCTTCTACCATACCCGGTAATTGTGAACGACCTTTAACACCACCGAATGCAGTGCCTTTCCAAGTACGACCAGTAACCAATTGGAATGGACGGGTTGAAATTTCTTGACCTGCACCTGCCACACCAATAATCACAGATTGACCCCAACCACGGTGAGCACATTCCAAAGCAGAGCGCATCACATTGGTATTGCCAATACATTCAAATGAATGGTCGACGCCCCAGCCCGTCATTTCTACAATCACTTCCTGTACAGGACGTTCATAATCTTTTGGATTAACAAAATCTGTAGCGCCAAATTCTTCAGCCAGTTTGAATTTGTCAGGATTGGTATCTACGGCAATGATACGACCTGCTTTGGCTTTTTTAGCACCTTGTACCACAGCCAAACCAATACCACCTAAACCAAAGACTGCAACTGAGTCACCTTCCTGAACTTTAGCGGTATTTTTAACTGCGCCTAAACCTGTAGTTACGCCGCAACCCAACAAACATACATGTTCGTGGTTCGCTTCAGGGTTAATTTTTGCCAAAGACACTTCTGCAACCACAGTATATTCAGAGAATGTTGAACAGCCCATATAGTGATAAATCGGCTGACCATTATACGAAAAACGTGTTGTGCCATCCGGCATTAAACCTTTCCCTTGTGTCGCTCGTACAGATACACAAAGATTTGTTTTACCCGATTGACAGAATAAACATTCACCACATTCTGCGGTATAAAGTGGAATAACATGATCACCTGGTTGCACTGAAGTCACACCTTCACCGACTTCAACCACAACACCTGCACCTTCATGCCCTAAAATTGCTGGAAATACGCCTTCAGGATCATCACCTGACAATGTAAATGCATCTGTATGACACACACCTGTATGGCTAATTTTGACTAAAACCTCACCTGCTTTAGGTGGTGCCACATCAATTTCTACAATTTCTAAAGGCTGACCCGGTCCAAAAGCAACGGCTGCACGTGATTTCATGTCTAAAAACATCCTGTATGGCTTATATTAACAGATGAGTTACAGTAACCTCTTTTTAAGCCTAAATACAACCTTAAAACATGATGTTATGATGAATTTTTCAAGGAATGATTAATGCTATTCGAATGATACAATTACGTGAAATAAGTTGTACTGTCGGTTTAACTGTTTCGATCAGCCTATTAACTGGATGCAGCTTACCTAGCAATCAGTCAAAAAAAGATGTCCCTATACAATCACATGCAGAAAAATGGATTACGTCTGCTACGGATTTTGAAAAATTAAAACAAAAACAAACGGCTTATTTAGCCTTAGATGATGCTTTCTTAAGCATTGCTTCTCGCCTACATTTAATTCGAAATGCAAAATACACCATCGATTTGCAATATTACATTTGGGGAAATGATGCTATTGGGCATCTGATGTTTCGAGAATTACTGCATGCCGCTGACCGTGGGGTAAAAGTAAGGCTATTAATTGATGATCAAAACGGGACGAAACTCGATCCGACCTTACAATCCCTTTCAGCTCATCCCAATATTTCAATCAAACTGTTTAATCCCTATAAATTCAGAAATTTACGTGTCATTGATTATGCATTTCGCTTAAAGCACATTAACCATCGTATGCATAATAAATTAATTATTGCCGATGGTTTTATGGGCGTAACTGGCGGTCGTAACATCAGTAATGAATATTTTGATGCCAGTGAAAGTTTTCAATTTACAGATTTGGACATCCTTTTCTATGGCGAAGCCATACAACAAGCCAATCAGGTGTTTTTGAACTTTTGGAATGATGATTTGAGTTATTCTGTCCAGCAATGGATTGGTGCAGGTACAAAAGAAGAATTAAATCAATTAAGACAAACATACCAAGAAAATTCTACAACGTTAACTAAAGATCAGCAGCGCATTAACTATGCACAGCAACAACTGGCGGCTCAGCTTAAACTAATACCGGTGAATTGGGCCGAAGCACATTTCATTGCGGATAGTCCGAATAAAATACGTGGTGAAGCCAAAGAACAAGAATTGATTTATAACCAATTTTCGACCTTGATGGGACAGCCCAAAGAACGCATGGAATTGGTTTCAGCTTATTTTGTTCCCACACAACAAGGGACTGACTTTCTGACAGGCCTTGCAGGTAAAAATGTAGAAGTCCGCGTCTTAACCAACTCATTTTTAGCCAATGACGTCGCTGTCGTTCATGCCTTTTATCAAAAATATCGCAAAGACTTACTCGAAAATGGCGTGAAAATATATGAATTTAAACCCTATATAGAACGCTCTAAACGCACATGGTATGAAGTCATGACTGGAAATATCATCCCTGCGAAAGGCAAAAATGCCTCTAGTTTGCATGCAAAATTTTTCGATATTGACGGTATGGTGTTTATTGGATCGTTTAACTTTGATCCACGTTCCGCAAATTTAAACTCAGAAGTTGGCCTAGTCGTTAAATCTGATCGATTACAAAACGATATTTCTGCCGCATTAAAACAGTATTTACCGCAAATTGCATATGAATTAAAACTGGATAAGAACGGCGAAATCATTTGGTTAGAGCATCAAAAAAATGGAAAAATCAAAACCTATACTCATGAACCTGAAACAACTCGATTCCAACGATTTAGCATAAAAGCAGTGTCATACCTCCCGATTGAATGGATGATGTAATGACAATGTACTGCTAATTAGCTAAGTTTTTCTCATCAATAAGATCTAATAGGAACGATTTAAGCAGTTTCAAGCAACTCAATAATGCTCTTATTCAGTCTCATTCATTTGAGTGTTGGCTTTTGAAAATAACCAAACCATTGATTTCGCCAAGAAATTCCACTTGCCCATAATTGGCTGCTTTAAGCGCTGTTAAATGCTCCTCAACTGACATATACAACTCATGATTTTGCTGCGCATGTGGTGCATATAAATGATCACATACAAAATACACGCCTTGAGTATTTAACAACGTTTTTACAGTCCGATGAAACTCTGCTGCATACGCCTTATGTCTCAATTCATGTAAGGCCTGATGAATAATAATCACATCAAAGGTACTTTTTTCATTGAAGTGAAGAGATTTTTCCCAATCCGATTGTTTGAAATCCCCTGTTATAAAATTGCATTTTAAGCGTTGCGCTACACTTAGTTTTCCTTTTGCCAAGTCATGCATAGCTTCGGAAAAATCAAATGCTGTGTAGTGAATATTTGGACAATGATTAATTAAAAATTCAGCCAAATAACCTGGACCTGAACCCAGTTCAAGTACACGGGCATTCGGGTTGAAAGCCAAAATAGAGTCAACATACATTTGAAAGATGTCATAACGCCACGGTCGTTTAAGATTCACTTCAGCGGCCCATTGTTTAGCTTCGATTGTATCTTTTAAGTCTATAGGGCTGTGCACATCATTTATGTGAATATTATTTTCGCAATTCATTTTTCTTAGACTTAATTTAGATAGATTGAATGCTATTTATACATAAAATATCTCAATAAAAGCAAAGGTTTTACTCACACTTGATGATGCTTTAACATCCACCTCTTATTTTGTTTTATCTCCCTCTAAAGTTTTCTAATGCAATTTTTTGATTTAAGCCGCCAATTTAATTTAAGTGATATTTTAACGCCTTTTACAACGCTCTCTGACCTTGGTCATCAAGAATGGTTTTTGTCGAAAGTGCGGGTTGAGCATGACTGCTTATCTGACAATGAAATGATTGAAGGCCAAGCTGTACTTAAATCTAATCACAATATACAAATTGAGTTGGAATGGTTAATCCAAGATACAGGTCATGAATTACAGCTTTTATTTAAAGGCATTGAAACTGCAGCTAGCGAAGAAACTTTGGTGATCGTGAAAGGCGCGCAAATTGTAGATGATGCAAACAAAAAAGTTTCATCTCAGACATTGAGTTTATGGATCGATGGCACTTTACTACCTATGCTGCCGAATATTCGCAAAGAAATTAAAGCGCGTTTAAACCTTTGGGATTATGTTGAATATGATGGCTAATGCCTCGCCTGAAAAACTGTTTGGCCTTAAAAAAGGTAATCAATCACAGACCTGAAATCTGCATCATTTTTTAGTTAAGCTGTATCTTGCAATTTCAGCTCATTCAGACACTGCTGCAAAACATCAAATACTTTTTTGTCGATGCACTGCGCGACATTAAAACGCATGTATTGCCCTGCGTTCTGTGCTGAGCTGAATGAATTGCCTGGTGCAAGAATGATACCTTGCGTCAAACAGCTTTTTGATAGCTGTGCTGCATCAATATTTGCAGGTAATTGACACCATAAAAAAATGCCAGCTTTGGGCATAACGACTGGATGAATGTCTAGAGCTGCAAGTTTCTTTACGGCATCCATCATATGTTTTTGTAGCTGTTTTTTGACCCATTCAATATGCCTTATATAACTACTGTCCATAAGGGCTTGATAAATAATCTCTGCATTTAAATGACTGGTATTAAAATGAGTTGCAATATTCAAATCAATCAGCTGATCAATTATTGATTCGTGAGCAATGATATAACCACAGCGCACCGCAGCAGAAAGCGTTTTGGTAAAACTGCCAATTTGAATTACCTGCTTTAAACCCAATAAAGTTAAATAACGTGGCGCATGTAGATACTCAAATTCGGCAAAAATATCATCTTCAACGATGATTAACCCACTTTGCTCTGCCAATTTAGCAATTTCAAATGCCGTTTGCATAGAAAGTGCTGCACCAGTTGGGTTGTGTATGCCTGAGTTGGTTAAATAGATTTTGGGCTGAAACTGCAGCACTTGCTTAAATACTTCTACATCTGGACCATTTTTGCCATACGGTAATGTAATGCAATTCAGCCCATGTGCCTTAATCAGTGCCCTAAAATTAAAGTAACATGGATCATCGATCAGAACCGTATCACCAGTTTTAAGTAAATGCCGAAAAATCAGATCAATAGAATGTGTTGCAGAATCACTAATGAAAATCTGCTTCAAATTAAGCATTACATCATAAACCTCACCTTTACGAGCAATATAGCGGCGTAAATTTGTATGACCGTGTGGCGCCGAATAATCTATTAAGAAACTGCTATCAGATTTAGCAGCCGTTTTTAAGGCTTTACGTAAAGTCTGCTCTGGCATCCATTCTTTTGGCAGCCAGCCGCAACCGGGAATCAGCATACCTTCATGAGCATCTAGCGATTGGCGTGAAATCCACAACGGATCGACCTCTCGGTTATATTCAATAGCATGCTCACTTAATAAAACATTTGCAGTAGAACGTTTGCAGACATAATAGCCAGCTCCAATTCTTGACTCCAATACACCGCTACTGACCAACCGTGCATAGGCTTCTACAACAGTTGAAACCGAACAGCCCAACTGTTGGGAAAATTGACGTACCGAAGGAATGCGGCAGCCTTCAGAAAGCTGTTTCTGATCGATCAGTGTTTGGACTTGCTGCATGACCCATTCGATTTTTGTCATCTTTTCATTTCCTTATTCATGCAGTTTTAGTGAAATATTACGACACACTTTGAACTTATTAACTGACAGTTCAGTCTATTAATCGTTCTAAATCTTGGCTTTACAGCTTATTCAAAGATGGCTATAGATGCAAATTGTATGGGTATTTTATCCATAACAGTTCTTTTTAATTGTATTTGACTGTATCTATTTCAGTCATACAGTACGGTATAAATTTTATTACATATCTTTAGACCAAAAATATGGAATGAACATGCAATTTGACCTCAAAGAAGTTCATCAGGGCTGGCTCAACGGTTTTATTGGCGTTGTTATTTTTGCAGGTTCTATGCCTGCAACCCGTGTTGCCGTTCAAGGCTTTAGCCCCGAATTTCTGACAGGCGCTCGCGCCTGTATTGCAGCTATTTTAGCATTGATACTTTTATTCGTTTTAAAGCAGCCTAAGCCATCTATGCTGCAAATTAAATCCTTATGTATTGTTTCAACAGGTGTTGTCATTGGTTTTCCATTATTTACGGCACTGGCTTTACAAACAGAAACTGCGGCTCACTCTTTAATTTTTGTAGCTTTACTACCATTGGCCACGGCTTTTTTTGCAGTGCTACGTGCCAAAGAAATCCCTAAAAATGCCTTTTGGCTGTTTGCAGGTGCAGGCAGTGCTTTAGTCATCTTTTTCATGCTACATCAATCTGGTGTTAAAGGAATTTCTCTCGGTGACATCTATATGATTATTGCTGTTCTGCTCTGCGGATTGGGCTATGCCGAAGGTGGCGTACTGTCTAGAGCTTTAGGTGGATGGCAGGTCATTTGCTGGGCTTTAATCATTGCTTTGCCACTGATGCTGCCACTCTGCTGGCTCTATTTCCCAAACGATTTTCAACATATTCCTCTCAGCGCATATATTGGCTTAGCGTATGTGTCATTGTTCAGCATGTTAATCGGCTTCTTTTTTTGGTACAAAGGCTTAGCTTTGGGTGGAATTGCCAAAGTCGGTCAAATCCAGCTAGTACAGCCCTTTATTGGCCTTATGCTGTGCGCCGTATTATTAAATGAACAGATTAGCCTACTGATGATTGCGGTATCTTTAGCTGTAGTGAGCTGTGTTGTTCTAGCTAAAAAGTACGCTTAAATATTTTTTAAATTGCCTAATTTTAAAGCAAATACAGTGGCATGAATGACCAGTTTATTGCCATTGTTTAGCACAAAAATAGTGAAAAACTCTGATAGAGTGATATGCATAGACAATAATAAAAAAGGCAAAATCATGAATCATCAGAATTGGACTCAAATTCGTAAAGTCGTTGCAAATGCCCAACGTGCGTCTATGCATTGCTCGATTGCTACGGTTGATCAAAATTACCAACCAACAATCACCCCAATTGGCACTTTATTTTTACATGAATCAACCTTTTCAGGTTTCTTCTTTGATACTTATTCAGCGTCACTGCGGGATAATTTAACAATGAATCCAAAAGCCTGCATACAAGCGATAAATAGCAGCAAAGCCTTTTGGCTAAAATCATTAATCAATGGTCAATTTCAAGAATATCCAGGGATACGCCTATATGCTGAAATTGGTGAGTTACGGCCAGCAAGTGAAACAGAATTCGCTTTGGTTCAACAAAGAATTAAGGCATTAAAATGGACTAAAGGTAGCCGCCTAATTTGGAATAATTTTCATCAAGTGCGTGATTTTTCTGTACATGACTTCAAATGGGTACAATATCCTGCAATGATGCCTAAATCATCTTTCTAAGGAAAGCAACCATTGATAAAAGATTACACCAAAGCTTTCTTATAGTAAGTCAATTTCTTTAAATAATTTACTATACGCTTCGGCTTTTTTTTCCAATGCTAGTGGATAAGCTCTAGATGATGACGGCATACGGTATAAAGTCAAATCTCTGCCTGCAAATTCGGTACGAACAGCATGCCCAATGCGTGGTTTTTCAGTATTTTCTGGCATCGAGAGCATCAACGTATCAGTCGCCTTGTCTCCCGTCGTCATAATACTGCGGCAATTCGGCATCTGCGTGAGTAACTTCGCAATATCGGTTGGCTGATAAATCTGTAAAAACTTGTCTGATGCATTACCTTTCAAACGAATCACTTGATAGGCAGTATCAAAAATGCCTATACCTTTTTCATTTAAAAAATCTCGAATGAGCTGTTCTTTAAAAGTCTTGCTCTCTAGATTGAGAAAATGATTTTTATCCTGAAAAAAACATAGGCCAAAGATTTTCCACATGTCATTTTGAAAATTTGGATAATAAAAATCCATCTTCCAGCGGGTTTTTGGAGGTGGAAAACTCCCTAACATCAAGAGTTTCCCATTTGATGGCAAAAATGGCGCTAAAGGATGTGTTTCGATTTGCGGATTCACGCCTGAAATATCTTTGCTCATGTAAATTTAACTTCGCCCAGTGGTTGAATCATAAAATGTCTATGAAAATTGTTCAGTGATTTGTTTTGCTATTTTTTCAGCCCATAACTGATAAATTTCTTTGCTCGGGTGAAAGCCGTCTTTTGCCATTTGTAAATTTTTTTCACGATATTCTTGTAAATCGTATTCAATTAGCCTCGTATTAGGCTTTGTTTTAATAAAATTTTTTAACAGCGCATTCATCTTCTGAGAATATTGTCCAAACAGCCATGACAATGGAAACGGTAAAGCTGGAAACTCATCCATTGGTGGCACACCTGAAATGATCAATAGCTGTGGTTGAAACTTTTCCTCGACAGTTTGATATAAACGCTGCTGGAGCTTCAACCACTGGTCTGGTTGTTTTAATGCTGTGACATCATTGACACCAACAGAGCTGATCACGACATCAAAGTTCTGCGTTGTGACATTATCCAAAGCATTGATGATTTGCTGGCTGTTAAGCCCCGTTGTGGCTTCAAGGCAAAAGTGAACTTGATAATCAGGCGATAAAATTTTAAGCAATTGTCCCAATAGCGCATCTGACTGATGCTCGACGCCGACACCTGCTGCTGCTGAATCACCTAGTATTAATAGCGATAATGGTCGATTACCCTGACCACTCATCCCACAACGTTCTCCCATCGGTTCTGCTAAACGTGGGGTATTTTTTTTCACACGGTAACCTTGGATCAGTAACGCAGGTAACAGCAGCAGTGTTGATACTTTGACTAGCATAATATTTGGGTAATGATTTAAAGCTTATCGTCTTCATTATTTTAAATAGTTTAAGAAACAAAGCATTGACTCTATTGTTATTTTTCTACATTTTCTTTTATTAAAAGCATCATTCTGGGGCATATTGCTAGTTTTTTATATTAATAATGATTATCATTTATTGGTTTTCATCCTACCTATTTTATTATTTCAATGAAAGAACTTTCCCCACTTTTTTTAGCTTGCTCAATTAGCTTTGCTGTTACTTCTGCTTTTGCCCAAACTCAAAATTCACCCGCTTTAACCGATACAATAGAAAAAAAACATTTTCCCTATGCTGCTGCATGTGAAGATGTCAAAGCGCAAAGCCAAATATTATTAAACCTACAACATCAGTTAAATCAAAATCCAAAACAACATGCTCAAATTATTGAAGATTTTTGGAAGCGTGTAGAGCTTATAGGTACACCAATCATTGAAAACTATGATGAAAAACATGACCGTATAATTTTTTTATGGAAAGGTGCGCAGCATAATGTACGCCTTATTGGTGGCCCGAGTAATGACCATGAATGGTTAACACGCCTACCAAATACCGATATTTGGTTTAAAGAATCGATTATTGATCATCGTTATATTGGCAGTTATAGCTTTGCTGTCGACTTACCGAACTTAGAAGGTTATCTGTCAAATTATTGTCCGCATCTGAATCCTAAACTTAAAGAATCAAGAACGCAGCGTCGTGCTGTGATACAAGTGCAACGGATTGATCCTTTCAACAAAAACACTTATCTCGCAAGTAATGATACATCAGGCTTGCGTAATGAAAATTTAGTGGCGCTTAAAGATGCCCCGCCTTTTATTGATCCAAAACAATATCCAAATGTGAAACAGCCCAAATTACTAGAGTTTGTTCTAGATAGCAAAATTTTGAATAACTCACGTAAAATCCTAATTTACCAATCTAAAGCCAAGAAAAACCAAAGCTATATCACTGCTATATTTTTTGATGGTCAGCAATATAACGAGTTGCTTAATGTTCCAAAGGCATTAGATATATTAGTTGAGCAAGGTCAGTTACCGCCAATTCAAGCCATTTTTGTTTCTCCACCGAATGATCAGGAACGACCGAAAGAATTAACACCCAATGCTAAATTTTCAGCATTTTTTAGTGATGAACTGATGCCTTGGATTCAAAAAAATGCACCGGCAAAAGTCGATTCGAAAAAAACGGTATTACTCGGCTCAAGCCTAGGCGGTTTAAGTTCAGCTTATTTAGCCTTAGAAAATCCAAATCAAATTAGTCACGTCGTACCGTTATCTGGATCATTTTGGTGGCAAAATGAAGCGACAGACCTCCCAAATGGCATGAGTAAAATCATTCGTGATAAAACCTCACAACCTAAACAGCATTGGTTTATTACTGCCAATAGTTATGAAAGCTCACGAAATAATAATGAACTGAGTATTTTAGAGACTTCGCCTATTGTTGCAGCCGACTTAAAAAATAAAGGTCATGATGTGCATTATCAATCGTATATCGGCGGACATTCCTACGCGGTATGGCAAGTTGCCTTGCAAGATGCACTCAAACATTTTTTTGCGCAAAAGTAGTTTATAAACGTTTAGATCATAAAAAAGCCCTCAATTGAGGGCTTTTTTTGAAGATTGTATTTAATTAATTCCAGCGGTTTATGCGTTTAAAGGTTCCAAAATCATTGAAACGTACACCAACTTCACGCATGACTTGGTGTGCCGTTTTTGCAGTTAGGTGACGAATATAAAACGGCTCTTTGACCACAAAATGGTGAATGGCATGGGTCGAACCGAAGTTAAAGCAAAACAATTGCATTGGGAACAACCACCACGGATTTAACACCTGAGTTTGTTTAATGACATCACGTGGGTCAATATCACCATAATAATGCATATTTGAGCTGATAAATTGTAAGCAGAAAGAGCGTATAAAGTTCGGAATAATCCAAACCACGGCTAGAAAATTAATCGTTGGAATTAACTTCACTAAATTAACTGACCAACTAATACTTTGTCCTAACATCGGAGCAATACCATTCACCACATGATAAATGACAAAAACATACCAAATGCCGTAATAAACAAAACTTAAAGGAAAAAATCCAGTCAGTTGAGAGATCAATGCAGTTTTACGTTCTTTTTCAGGTTGTTTTTCAATGAATGTCCCAATCATTTTAAACATTTGAAATGGGCGCAAATACACCGTCATCAATTGATCGCTAATGACCAATAGACGACGCAATCCCCACGGCATGCCATTACTGATGCCCCGTTCTTCCAAGTCATATTCTGAACCTGAATACTTGTGATGATTGAGGTGCAAACGACGACGTGCCCAAGGACTAATGGTATTGGGACGTGCTAACCAAACCAAAGCCAACATGAGATGGTGAGCCCATGGCATCTTTTTAAAATACATATAATGAATCAGGTCATGTTCTAATTCATGTGTCAGTGAAGCAAACATCGCCACCAAAATCACACAAGCCCATGCAGGTAAAATGCCAACAGCAAACGCCCAAGCTGAACCCAACATTCCCAGTAGCGCAAAAATAAGGATGGCTGCGCCTATAAAGTTTTGATGCTTTAAAATGGGATATTGCTGACGTAAGTCTTCACCAGCTTTCGTTACGACAGTTCTGACTTTGTTAATTCGCTGTTGATCTGTCATATCGGAAGACATAGACATAGTACAAACCTAAAAATTAATGAACAGTTGTACATTAAAGCAAATTAAAAAAAAGGAAATCGCTATTTTGAGAACAAATCATCGTCTGTTCAAATATTCAACATTTTATTTATTTTCAATATCTTATTTATAAATAATCTGAGTAATTACTCCATTTTTTCTTTGCAAAATCGGCTGCTTTTAATGTCTTTTCATCACAGGTTTTATGTATTCCTTTTTAACCTACAGAGGATGGCGAATATTATTTGAGAATAAAAAAGCCCTAATATTGGAGCTTTTTTATTATATAAAGAATTAACCTAATTTATTCACGATCTTCAACGGCAATACTTTCATCGCAAGACCTAAAGGCAACCACGGCCATTGTGGTACATAAGCTTTAACTGGTGCTTTCTCAATGGCTTTTGCTAAAAGATGTGAACCAGTTTTTTCATCGACTTCAAATGGCAGTTTTTTCGCACCTTCATTGATCTCCGTACGAATATAACCTGGGAAAATAGTCGTCACTTTAATTGGGGTATCAATCAGCTCTGCACGAATACCTTCAGCTAAAGCAGCAACACCTGCTTTACTTGCACCATAAGCCGTTAAATGTTTAGGCATACCACGCATAGCACTCATCGACGAAATCACCACCAAATGCCCTGCATTTTGGCTACGGAAAATTTCAACCGCAGCTTCGCATTGCGCTAATGCAGAGATAAAGTTAGTTTCAACTGTGGCACGGTTAATTTCAAAATTGCCTTTACCAATACGACGACCTTCACCGACACCTGCGTTGACAATAACACGATCAATACTGCCAAAATCTGCTTTAAAGGCACGGAATACTTCAAACACTTGATCGTAATTTGTGACATCGAGGGTTTTCGCAATCACTTTGATGCCATATTGGCTTTCCAGTTCATTTTTTAGCGTTTCTAGACGCTCTAAACGACGTGCGCAAATGGCCAAGTTGTAGCCTTTTTGTGCAAACTCGCGTGCCATTCCTGCACCAATCCCTGAGCTTGCACCTGTAATTAAAATTGTTTTAGCCATGATAATTCCTTTGTTTATCTTAGATCCAAGTCAATAAATTTGGATCAACTGCTTTTATAAAATGGTGTTCATTTAAACTGAGTAATTGCGGTTCATTTCCAACCAAACGCAGTGTTGTCATACTGGTATTGGCAATGGCCCAATTGAGTGCAAATGTTTTTTCTGGACTCAGCCCTAAAATTTTACCTACGGCAACGGAGATCACTCCACCTGAACTAAACACAACAGCATAGCGTGGTTTGGTTTCAGCCAGTTGAGTGCATAACTTTTCTAGCGCTGTTTCGACTCGACTTTTAAAATGTGGCCAAGATTCATCATATTCATGATGAAATTCTCCACCTGTCCAACGCTCAATGGCGCCTTCAAAAATTTTCGATAAATAAGCACGTGGGTTTTCATGCTTAGATACATCTTCTTTTAATAAATGCGGTTGGTTAAATCGAGGTTCATATTGAGCAAAAACTTGCTGATGATTAAATTCATTCCATGCGTTATCTGTATCAACTTGTGCTTCTGGAAAGCATTCAGCCAATGCAAGATTGGCTGTTTGTTGATGACGTTGCATGGAGCCCGCAACCACATAAGGACTTTCTTTTAAAATACGGTCGAAATACTGTCCCAGCACCTTAGCCTGTAGCTCACCGTTGGGAGAAAGCTTGTCATAGCTTTCCGCACCAAAAGAAGCCTGACCGTGCCGAATTAAATATATCGTGGTCATTTCCCTAAAATATCCTTCATTTTTTCAATATATTTTTGTGCCACGTCATTGGCTTCAAGTTTTTGCAAACCAATAAGTTTTAATGCACGAATATGTAAAGCATGGATCACAATCCAAAAATCTTTGAATGCAGGATTATTGGTTTGTTTGTGGTAAAAGCGATAATAAATTTGCTGTGCGATCACGGCTAAACGGAAAATGCCGAACACTTCATAAAATGTCCAGTTGTCTGTTTGTAGACCAGTTTTTTCTAAGTAATATTCAACGACTTCTTTACGACTAAACATACCTTTCAAGTTAGTCGGCTGGCGTCGAGTCGCTTTAAAAATTGCGTTATCGCCACTTTCAACCCAATACGCTAAAGCTGAACCTAAGTCCATCAGTGGATCGCCAAGCGTTGCCATTTCCCAATCCAATACGCCAATCACTTGGGTAGGATCATTTGGATCTAAAATGACGTTGTCAAAACGCCAATCGTTATGAATTACACAGGTTTTAGAGTCAGCAGGAATATTGTCTTTGAGCCAATTACGGACATATTTAAAAGAAGGAACATTTAAGGTTTTGGCTTTTTCATAGCGTGCGTCCCAACCTTCCACTTGACGACGACAGTAGCCGTCGCCCTTGCCTATTTTTTCTAAAGCTGTGCCTTCATAAGGCACTTGATGCAGTTCAATTAACTTATCGATGACGTTGGTACACAACGCTCGAACTTGAGTTTCATCAAAATTAATTTCTTTGGGTAAGTTTGCACGTGGAATGATGCCTTCTACGCGCTTCATTACGTAGAAATCACAGCCAATCACTGATTCGTCCTGACATAGCGCCACCATTTCAGGGAGTACTGGATAAAATTCTGATAATGCTTTCTGTACGTTATACTCACGTGCCATATCATGTGCAGACTTGGCTTTGGTGCCTTTTGGTGGACGACGTAAGATTAAATCAGCATTGTCGTATTTTAAGCGATAAGTCCAATTTGATGCACCACCTGAATATTGAGTGACTTCTACAGGCCCTTCTATTTCAACGCCATGTTCAATCAACCAATTTCCTACAGCACGGACATCCAGTTCTTCACCCTCACGAACTGAACCGCCTACATCTATCACTGACATGCTTTTCTTCCTAAACTTGAATCTATCATGATGATAAAAATATAATTTTCTATAGTTTTATAGCATGGACAATTCGGGGTTGCCATGCCAAATATGTGACTACAACTTGTTTATTTTTTACGACGGCTGCTGTAACCGCGCTTAGCCAATTCTAATTTAGCAATCATGCCTTTATGTACTTCATCAGGGCCATCAGCTAGACGCAGTGAACGTGCTTGGGCAAAGAAACCTGTGAGCGGTGTATCTCGAGAAACCCCAGCACCACCGTGAATTTGAATCGCCATATCAACGACTTTTTCTAAGACACTTGGCGCAACCACTTTAATTGCCGAAATCTCGGTTAATGCAGCCATATTCCCTAGAGTATCCATTTTATATGCTGCATAGAGGGTCAGTAAACGTGCTTGATCGATCGCAACACGTGCTTCTGCAACACGCTCTAAATTGCCACCGAGTTTTAAAATTTCTTTACCAAAAGCAGTACGGCTCATACCACGGTCAATCATCAGTTCTAGCGATTTTTCAGCTGCACCAATACACCGCATACAGTGATGAATACGGCCTGGGCCTAAGCGACCTTGTGCAATTTCAAAACCTTGACCAGCGCCGCCAATAAAGTTTGCAACAGGAACACGTACATTTGTGAAGCTAATTTCTCCATGTCCATGAGGTGCATCATAATCACCAAAGACTGGAAGCATACGTTCGATTTTCACTCCAGCAGTTTCAACTGGTACTAAAACCATAGAATGCTGATGATGACGGTCTTTGCTTTCATCTGGTGTATGTGCCATAAAAATAATGATTTTGGCATTTGGATCACCTAAACCTGAAGACCACCATTTACGGCCATTCAACACAATTTCGTCGCCTTCAACGACAGCTGTTGCTTCCATATTGGTGGCATCACTTGAAGCAACAGCAGGTTCTGTCATGCAAAACACCGAACGGATTTTGCCGTCTAGTAATGGTGTTAACCACTGCTGCTTTTGTTGTTCCGTACCATAGCGCCAAATCACTTCCATATTGCCGCTGTCTGGTGCATTACAATTGAATACCGTGGGTGCAAGTAAGCTACGGCCTGAAAGTTCTGCGATGTGTGCATATTCTTGTACAGATAAGCCTTGCCCAAGTTCAGGACAAGGTAAGAACATATTCCATAAGCCTGCAGCTTTGGCTTTATCCTTTAAAACCTCTAACTGTGCCGGCCATTGCCATTTGGTCCAATCACCACCTTGGTTCAACTCATGAACTTCTGCCCAAAACTCAGTTTCTACAGGCTCAATTTCATCTTTAATAAATTTTTTTGTTCTTTCAATATAATCTTGTGCACGTGCTGAAAGTTCAAACATGACAATATCCTTTAAATATTATGTTCTTTACGCTTTACAACACCATAACCTGAAATCTAATATGAACAAAATGATTTAATTCAATAGATGAACATGAATAGTATTCATAAAAACACCGTCATTGATATGGGTGTTTTCCACCGTATGGATATCAATTTATATCCACTGTATATCGCAGTTTATGAACAAAAAAGCATTTCAAAAGCAGCACAAATTTTGTGTATTACTCAGTCTGCAGCGAGTCATGCACTTCAACGTTTAAGACAACATTTACAAGATGACTTATTTGTACGTGCTGGGGCAAAAATGCTCCCGACTCCATTTGCTGAACAGATTTATCCCGTAATTAAAAATGCGCTTATTGCGATTCAAAGTATTTCTATCCAAAAACAACAATTTACTCCTTCAATGGTACAGAGCTTGAAAATTGCGGTACATGATGAAATTGAACCGATTATTTTTCCTAAGTTAGTTGAACACTTTCAACAGCAACAGTTTCAGATCCAATTTTCCAGTATTAAATTAGACCGCAAAACCATTGTGGCTGACCTTGCTGCACAGCAAATCGATTTTGCGATTGATCTTGAGCAAAACTTTGGTGAAAAAATAAATTTTCAAACTTTAGTTGAAGACCAATTCGTGGTTTGTAGTCAACATTCCAAGATGGATGAATCTATTTATCTTTCTGCTCCTCACATTGGGGTTTCTTCCCGACGTGCAGGTGTATTAGTTGAAGATATTTATTTAAATCGTAAAAAACACTCTAGAGAGATTTTTTTACGCTGTCAGCATTACTCTACTGCGCTACAAATTTTGGCACAGCAACCCAAGGCGATATTGACGATTCCGCAAAATATTTTGACGCATTTACAGGTTGCTCCCGAACTGAATATTTTTGATGTACCTGTAGACTTGCCGAAAATTAAACTAGGGATGTATTGGCATAATGATTTGGAATTAAATTCACGGCATGTTTTTTTGCGAAGCCAAATTTCTAAAATTTTTGCTTAGGCTATTTAAATGGGTTTAGATTGAATTCTGGGTGATGAAACTTGCTGTATATTTATAGATCAAATGCTGATTATTTAAGGTATTTTTAACTGACCGTCGGTTTATTCGACAGCCATAAATCATGAGTTCTTATAAAATCTAAATTCCTGTTTTTATGCGATATGAGCTCGTTCATATCATTGTGTATGCTTTCAAATCTCTCCGCGAATTGGCTCATGGCGTTAGGTGCAGTTTTGTGCCTGATCACAGTCTATGTTCTCTATAAAGTCACCATTTTCTTAAAGGATTTTTTTCACCCCTTTAAGAAAGGAAAATCGTACCTCTGCCGTGTATCCGATATTAGTGATGGCGACACCCTCACCTGCTATCGGATGAATCTAAGACGTTCTAAAACCAAACTTCGCTTTGCTTATGTGGATGCGCCAGAATCGACACAAGCCTACGGTAAAGAGTCCGCTCGACTGATCAAATCCATGGTTTACAAGAAATTTGTTCGCGTAAAAATCACTGATGTAGACCGTTATGGCCGCTGCGTTGGGGTTATTTATCGCTATCGTAAATGCATGAATGAAGAAATGGTAAAACGTGGTGCTGCGTGGGTTTACGAAGAATACATCCGTGACCAAAAGCATTTGCACTATATGATGAATTTACAAAGCAAAGCACGTAAACAAAAGAAAGGTTT
The DNA here is from genome assembly GCF_013417925.1 of Acinetobacter sp. YH12218. Classification (NCBI taxonomy): domain Bacteria; kingdom Pseudomonadati; phylum Pseudomonadota; class Gammaproteobacteria; order Moraxellales; family Moraxellaceae; genus Acinetobacter; species Acinetobacter sp. YH12218. The sequence goes on along the minus strand of NZ_VPDB01000011.1, from coordinate 34,796 downwards.
GTGGAAAGCCAGTCGTCCAATGCGCCCTAAAGAGTATCGTAAATTACATAAATAACAGACCACATTACAGCATGGCTAAGGAATATTTGACGACTTAGCCATGTCTAATATTTGACCTTTTTTTACTTCGCTATACAATAATGCTGCCCTTTTGGGCATAGAAAATAAATTAGATAATTAAAATTGGAATAATAATGACTGAACTTACTTCAAGCGAATTGAATCCGTTTCAACAAGATCAAAATATTCAGCCTCAAATTCAAAAAGCCGATCATCCACTGTCTCCTGAAGGACGTTTTGGCCGCCTGTCCTATTTAGCGTGGTTATTTATCATTAGCATGATTTATACCTGCCTATTGGGCATCAGCGTCGCGCTGGGTCTTTTTGCATTTTTCAATTCAGCAGAACGTAGTATTGAAGCACTTTTTAATTCATTCTTAGGACTCAGTGCAATCGCACTGATTGTCGTTTCCATCGTTGCAATGTTTGCTGCAATGATCTGTATTACGATTCGTCGCTTACATGATCTGAATAAAAACGGTTGGCTCTGTTTAATTTTTCTCATCCCTCTCGTCGGTACCATCTTTAGCATTTATGTGATGGCTGCAAAAGGCACTGAAGGTGAAAATAAATATGGAATTAAGCGTCCAACGGAACAAACAGAGAAAGTTATTGGGTCATTGTATCTAATCCTGATGATTGTTTATTTATTGGTCATGATCCCATTGATGTTCAATATGCAAAGTATGATGAGCAATTTAGAACAAGCCCAATTACAAGAACAAGCAATGATGTCTGAAGGTGAACCTGAAGAATTAACAGATGAACAACTTGCAGCATATTTAGAGCAAGCTGAATCAGAAGGTGAAGAACTTGCTTATGCAGATGGTGAAAGTGTAGAAATTTCAGAAAATGCTGATAGCTCAGCGGAAGATGCAGCAATTGCAGCTGCAGAAGCATCTGTAGAATAAACACGTATTGTTTAAGGTATCAATTCAACGATATGCATTGAACGATAAGCTTTAAATGAAATGTTATGCAAGAAAACCTGTGTGCGCACAGGTTTTTTTATCCCTGTTTTTTATGCTGTGAGTTATTCGCTTGAATTCAAAATAAATTAGGCGTAAAGTTGCCGATAATTTAGTTACCCTAGTTAACTATTATGAATTCCGCATTAGGTTTCCGCTCTTCACTTCTGCGCTGTGCGCGTCTGATGAGTGATGAAATCAACACGATATTACTGCCCTATCAATTGAACTATTCGCTTTGGCAAGTCATGTTTGTCATCCGTGAAAAAACCGCTTGTACATCTATTGAAATGGCGGAATATTTAAACGTATCCAAGCCATCCATCACTAAGCGTGTCAAAATTCTTGCTCAGATGGATATTTTGGCACATGTGCAAACTGACGATAAACGTCAAAAGAAAATGATGCTCAGCAAGCCTGGACGTGAGTTATTTCAGCAATGTGCAAAAGACATAGATGCCTTTGAGCAGCGCTTGATCGCGCCATTAGCTAGCCAAGATATCCAACACTCCATTCAAATTTTACACCGTGTCATGCAAGAACTTGAACAAAACACTGTAGGTGATGATCATGCAAGATAAAGCACCACTTTGGACTCGAAATTTTATTTTAGTCAGCGCCATTAACTTCCAATTGGTTTTAACCTTTTATCTCTTGGTTGTGGTGATCGTAGGCTATGCGGTAGCTGAATTAGGTGCGACAACTGCTCAAGCCGGTCTAGTTTCAGGCTTGTTCATTGTCGGCACATTGGTCGGGCGTTTATTGGTGGGTAAGTTCCTAGAGCGTTTTGGTCGTAAAACAACACTGATCGTTGGTTTAATTGGCTTTTTAGTCTTTTCTGGTTTTTACTTCATTCAGTTTGGCGTCGGCATGTTGCTCTTCATACGCTTTATGCATGGCTTTATGATGGGTATGGCATCAACAGTGCTGGGTACCTTAATTGCCCAAATCTTACCAGCGACACGTCGCGGTGAAGGCATTGGCTACTACAGCATGAGTAGTACTTTAGGTACAGCTATTGGGCCATTTCTTGCCATTTGGATGATGTTACACTTTGGTTATCACGCGATTTTTATCGTTTCTACGATTATCGCATTGAGCTGCCTATTGGTTGCCTTGCTGATTCAAGTGCCCGATTTACCCAAAATCAATAAACCCCTCGATACTGTTGAAGCTGTCAAAAAACCGAGTTGGATTGCTCAATTTGTAGAGCCTAAAGCATTACCGATATCATTCATCATGCTTTTCGCTTCAATCTGCTATTCAGGTGTTTTATCTTTCATTAACTTCTATGCCAAAGAAATCGATTTGGTTGAAACAGCCTCGTTTTTCTTTTTGATGTATGCCATTGCGATTTTAATTTCTCGCCCATTTACAGGCCCGTTAATGGACAGTAAAGGTGAAAATGTAGTGATCTACCCTGCTTTTGTGATTATGGGCGTGGCATTGGTATTACTCAGCATCACTCAGAGTTCATGGATGCTTTTACTTTGTGCAGGGCTACTCGGACTCGGTTATGGCAATATTCAGTCGGTCTGCCAAACAGTTGCCGTGAAAAGTGCGCCGCTTGAACGTATGGGCTTTGCCACTTCAACTTTCTTTATCTTTTTAGATGCCGGCTTAGGCTTTGGACCATACTTTATCGGTAAATTGCTCGACCATATTGGCTACTCACAATTGTATTTGTATAGCGCATTTGCTGCCTTTGCATGTATTGGTGCCTACTACATTTTACATGGTCGTTATACCGTTCGAACCGCTTAAACTATAACTAAACATCAAATCGTCGGCTGAAACGTCGACGATATTCTAAGGGGCTCAGCCCCGTTTTTTTTTGAAATAACCGTCGAAATGAGCTTGGGTCACTATAGCCAACCTCTCGCATAATCAGATCTAAAGCATGTCCCGTTTCTTCTAAACGCTTTCGTGCAGCTTCAATCCGTATCGATTGTAAGTATTGATTCGGTGGAATATCCAAAGCCGTTTTAAAATGTCGAATCAATGTCCTCGTTGTCACATTAAACTGCGCTGCAAGTTCATCTAAGACAATATTTTCATGATAATGCTGTTCTAACCAATCTTGAACTTTTTGCACCAAACCATCCTGATGCGGTTTAGATATTTTCAATAATGAATAGGACAACTGACTATCACGACGATAATCCAGTACAAATGATTTTGCCGTATGGATTGCCGTTTCAAAACCATAAAAACGTTCTATTAGGTGTAGCCCCAAATCAAACCATGCTAAGCCGCCGCCTGCACAGTAAATATTTTGGTCATGGCTAATGAGCTGATCTGCATTCAGTTTGACCAAAGGATAGCGTTCACGAAACATTTGCTGAAAGCCCCAATGCGTCGTTGCCTGCTTACCATCTAAAAGCCCTGCTTCCGCCAGAAAAAAATTACCCGTACAATTTCCTGCGATCATTCCGCTCTGCACTTGCTGAGTTTTTAATAACTCGATCAGCGCTGAATTTTGCGCTAAAACATCTAAAATCGCCGCGCCTATCGTTGGAACAATGATGATATCTGCATCTGTTATTTCAGAAAATGCTAAATCTGCATAAAGCTTGATGCCATTGATACATTGCACAGCTTGACCATGTTGTGAGGCAATTTTGACCTGAAATAGCCGCTGCACATTCTGTTTTTGGATCCGGTTCCAACTGACACCCGCCATTGCAAATAGATCAACAACCCCAGTAATCGCGGAAGCCAAAGCACCATCAAATGCTAAAATTATGATTTTCTTCATTTAAAGTTCAAATTATCAAAATGTCATTTTTAACTTATTAAGTGTCATTATTGACAATTCTATATCTAAAAATCAACTGCTAGGCTTAAGGCATAAAATTCAACCCGATTAGAGATTGAGCAATGGCGCAGTTAATCAATGACAAAGATTTAAATTTTTTGCTATTTGACGTGTTTAAAGCGCAAGACTTAACGCATTACCCACGTTTTGCTGAGCATGATACTGAAACCTTCAAAAGCATCCTAGAAACTGCACAAGGTATTGCTCAAGACTTTTTTGCACCACATAACGCAACAGCCGATCAAAACGAACCTACCTTTGATGGTCAACAGGTTAAAACCATTGCAGAAGTCAAAACGGCATGGAAGCAATTTGCAGATGCCGGCTTGCTTTGTGCGCAGCATGATTATGATGCAGGCGGTATGCAACTTCCGACTTTGATCAACATGGCTGCAAATGCTTATTTCATGTCAGCAAATCCTTCATCAGTGGCTTATTCATTTCTAACCGCTGCGGCTGCAAATGTGATTCAAGCTTTCGGTACGACTGAACAAAAAGATATGTTTGTACCGCATATGTTCAGTGGTCGCTTTGCAGGAACGATGGCTATGACTGAACCTGATGTGGGTTCATCTTTAGGTGATTTGACCACAAAAGCCATACCACAAGCCGATGGTACCTACCTCATCAAAGGCCAAAAGATGTTTATTTCAGGGGGTGACCAAGACATCACTGAAAATATCGTCCATTTGGTCCTTGCTCGGATACAAGATGCACCTCAGGGCGTGAAAGGTATATCGCTATTTATTGTTCCGAAGTTTAAAACCCTAAGCGATGGTTCACTTGCAGATGCCAATGACGTACAACTGGCTGGCTTATTACATAAAATGGGCTACCGAGGTACAACATCGACAGTACTGAGCTTTGGTGAAAAAGACCAATGTACTGGCTATCTGATTGGCGAAGCAGGTGCTGGTCTTAAATATATGTTTAAGATGATGAATGAAGCGCGAGTGGGTGTCGGCTTAGGTGCAGCCATGATTGGATACCGTGGCTATTTAGAATCGCTCGAATATGCCAAAAACCGCCCACAAGGTCGCTTAGTATCAGATAAAAATCCTGCTGCGAAACCTGTCTATATCATTCAACATACAGATGTGAAACGAATGCTTTTGGCGCAAAAATCCTATGTGGAAGGCGCACTTGCATTATGCCTATTTGCTGCACGTTTAATTGATGAACATCAAGCCGCTAACAATGAAGACAGCGCGCTGTTATTAGATTTAATTATCCCTGTCGTCAAATCATTCCCTTCTGCCTATGGTCCAAAAGCCAATGATTTAGCCATCCAAGTTTTAGGTGGTGCGGGCTATACCCGTGAGTATCCGCTTGAACAATGTTATCGCGACAACCGCTTAAATCCGATCCATGAAGGCACATTTGGCATTCAATCTTTGGATTTGTTGGGTCGTAAGCTTTGGCAGCACAACAGTAAAGGTTTGATGCTGTTATTACAACGTATGCAAAATACGATTGATCAAGCTCAACATCCAAAAACTCAGGCGCTTGCAGCGATTTTTTCAGGGCATTTAAACACGGTGAAGAAAACCACACAAAGTTTGGGACAAGTCCTCGCCCAAGGTCGTGTCGATCAGGCACTGGGAAATTCTGCGTTGTATCTAGACATGATGGGCAAAGTCATCATTTCATGGCTATGGCTTGAAATGGCCAATCAAGCCCTTGTGAAATTTGAACATTCAGATTTAGCTGAAGATCAACAATACTTAGCTGGTAAATTACAAGCCGCGCAATATTTTATCCGCTGGGAGTTACCTGAAATAGAACATCAAGCCAAGTTATTGCTAGAACTTGATGATACTTGCCTCAACATGCAAGAAAGCTGGTTCTAGTCACCCGTTTAGCTCAGTCCTCAATGGGCTAATCTGGACAAGGTTTTCACGGATGAAAATCTTGTCCAACCCTATCTATTTCAATATAACTGCAATAAAAAAGGAACATAGTTTCGTTCCTTTTTTATCAAGATAGTGTGCTATACGCCGCAATTATTGGAAGACTTTAAAACGAGCGGCATCATCCATATAGCCTTTTTCTTTCGCTTCACCTTCCACTGAACCAAAAACCAATTGAGCACGAAGTTTCCAATGCGCAGGAATGTCCCATTCAGCATGTACTTGTTCATCCACAATTGGGTTGTAATGCTGTAGTGATGCGCCTAAACCTTCGGTGTGTAACGCAGTCCAAGTCGCAAATTGGGCAATGGCAGTTGAATGTTCTGCCCAAATTGGAAAGTTTTCTGCATAAGAAGGAAACTGTGCTTGTAGAGCACTGACCACATCTAAATCTTCAAAGAACAGAACCGTACCCAATCCTGCTGCAAAACTTGCCATTTTATCCGTGGTCTTCGCAGCACTTTCTTCATCTTTTGCATAAGATTTTAATTTGTCAGCGACTAAGCCCCAAAATTTTTCGCTTTCACCATTAAATAAAATAACAGCACGAGAAGATTGTGAATTAAATGAAGACGGGCTTTGTTTAATCGCTGTTTGGATCAAATCAGTTAAATATTCTGTGCTTTGGCTTACATTGTCCCCAATAGCATAAATAGTGCGACGTTTGCTTATCAGGTCAATAAACTGATTTGACATATAAAATGATCCTTTAGAATATAATGTGCAGATGAGTCAGAAACATTTGGAATGATAAGTATCGCGACTTTCCAAATGTTGGAATGCTTCACTTGCTTGATGGGTCACTATGAAACAGTCACTTGCCGCAGTAAATCTGAAGTTCTGCTGTGCATATAAAAAATCCTCCTAAGCGGAGGATTTTTCGACTAAAACTGTGTGCAGTTTAGAATTTTGCTTCTAATACATTCGCTGACACTTGGTTTTTCCAAAGCTCACGTAAAGTCGGTAGATAGAATTTTTCACCTAGCTCGACCAACTCTGCATCAATCAAACCATGAACTTCGTGCATGAATAGATAATCCAGTTCAACAGTTTGTAATTTTGACTGTGCTTTTTTATATTCTTTGCGCTTTTGCTGTGCTTTTTTTACCAAGTTATCTGCATAAGCACGGTCTTTATATTGGGCAATAGCATTCAAACGTAGTTCGATTACGCCCCAACCACTGAGTAGCAATTTAAATTTTTCAAAATCTGTCGTTGTCGATTCCCAGCTCATTTCTTCTAGATTTTCATTTTCAGGCAAAACTGGTAGCAAAAGCTCCATAACACTTGGGAAAATCTTTTTAAAATTCAAAACAAATTTAACAGGATGCTCGCCCGGATAGTCTTTAAATTGAACGTTCTTTTGGACATCTGTCAAATAGATGGTGAGCATTGGGGGAAATCCTTAAATAAAACACTGTCTTGCAAATATTTATTCAAACAAATGTCAAATAGCAACGAAAACAGAAAAAGAAAGGCATTTTAACAAGTGTGCCAATGAATTCAAAGCCCAATCCAATGAATTACTCGCTTCATCATCAGGCCTTTCTTCATTTTGTTCGTTCCCCTATTTTTAATAAATCGTCTGGTTTCTATACATACATTTCAAGATGAATATGAATCCAAAGAATCTGTGTTAGGCAATAACTAGTTGAAAAATAATTCAATCATATATCCAATAAAAAGAGAGGCTGAATATGAATCAGCCCCTCTTTTTATTTTCAAACACTCTAGATGAATGATCTCAAAACAATTTATTTGGTATTGGGTGAAACCATTTGCTCAGGACGAACCACTTCATCAAATTGCTCTGCAGTGACTAAACCGAGTTCTACCGCAACTTGCTTTAGAGTTTTACCTTCTTTATATGCAGTTTTAGCAACTTTTGCAGCATTTTCATAACCAATTACAGGATTGAGTGCCGTAACTAACATTAATGAATCATGTAAGAAATGATCGATTTTTTCACGGTTTGGCTCAATGCCTACTGCACAGTGGTCATTAAAGCTATTACATGCATCACCGAGGAGTTGAATAGATTGCAATAAGTTAAAGGCAATAACAGGCATAAACACGTTTAATTCAAAGTTACCCGATGCACCGGCAACATTAATGGTTGTGTCATTTCCAAGTACTTGAGCAACCACCATTGTCATGGCTTCACTTTGAGTTGGATTGACCTTACCTGGCATGATGCTTGAGCCTGGTTCATTTTCTGGAATACGTAGCTCACCAAAACCACAGCGTGGGCCACTGGCTAACCAGCGCACATCATTGGCGATTTTATTTAAACTTGCAGCAAGTGTTTTTAAAGCCCCCGAAGCAAATACAGCTGCATCACGCCCTGCTAGTGCTTCAAATTTATTTGGCGCAGTGACAAATGGCAGACCCGTTTGTTTCGCAAGTTCTGCTGCTGCTTTTACAGCATATTCAGGATGTGCATTCAGACCTGTACCGACCGCTGTACCACCTAGTGGTAATTCATACAGTCCTTCTAAAGCTTGATTTAAACGCTTCAAACCATGATCGAGCTGTGAAACATAGCCGCTAAACTCTTGGCCTAATGTTAAAGGCGTTGCGTCCTGTAAATGTGTACGGCCAATTTTAACAATATCTTTAAAATCGTTAGATTTAGCTTCTAAGGTATTACGCAGTTTTGTTACTGCAGGAATTAAAAGCTCATTGATTTGTAGACTTGCAGCCACATGAATTGCGGTTGGGAATGAATCGTTGGTCGATTGAGCACGATTGACATGATCATTGGGATGGACAGGTTTTTGTGAGCCCAACGGATTACCCAGTTTTTGATTGGCAATATTGGCAATTACCTCATTACAGTTCATGTTACTTTGCGTACCTGAACCAGTTTGCCAAACTACCAGTGGAAATTGTGCATCCCACTGCCCTGAGATCACTTCTTCGGCTGCATTGACGATATAACCAGAAAGTTCCTGAGGGATTTGACCCAATGCTGCGTTAGTAATCGCTGCTGATTTTTTAACGAGACCCATTGCACGAATCATTGGACGTGGTAAACGTTCACCACCAATTTTAAAGTTTTGCAAACTACGCTGTGTTTGTGCACCCCACATCGCATCGCTAGGTACTTCAACATCGCCCATTGTGTCATGTTCAATACGTGTTTGCATAAATGACCTCATATCCTTATCTATAAAATTGAACGTCTGTGCAGAATCAAATTCTGCTGATAAATACAGTTTAGGTAACTTGTTTAGACTTGTAAATAATAACCATTATCAATTACAAGTGGTTTATTTGATAATCTTTATCGTGATTTTATAAAGAAAATCATGCACGATGATTAAATTCACCCAATACAAGACGAGTTAATTACCTCTTAATGTTTGTTGATAGAAACGCCATTCATCTTCTAGCATTTTCTTTAAATCTTGTTCAGGCTGCCAATCAAAAGTACTTTTCGCTTTCTGTGTACTTGCCCCAAGCTGGTCATATTCATGGCTTGGATAAAAAGTAGATTCGACAGTCTTAATCTCGGCCTTAGTTACTTCTGAAAGCGTATCTAATAGTTGCTGTATCGAAACCAACTCACCTGAAATATTAAAGGCCTCACAGCTGAATTGTTGCTGCGACAACCATTGCAAACATTGCCACACCGCCTTACAACAGTCGAGTACATGCAAGAAACTCCGTTCCACAGTACCATCTTCAGTTTTAGCTTGTTTGCGAAGTTCAATAAAGTCTCGTTGTAAAGCCCCGACTTGCATCGCAAGCGGCACGATATTTTTTGGCAATGGCGCAACAAACTCACCTAAAACTGCATGTTCGAATGCACCTGCGACGTTTCCTAAACGCAAAATCGCAATTTTCCACTCGTTATCAGTACGTGCGGTATCCCGTATAATTTCTTCCACCATTTGTTGAGATTTCACATAGGGATTTGGATAAGTAAAATTGATTTCTGTGTCTTCTGTTAAATCTGCCGAAGACTGACCATATACCGCCAAACTTGATAAATGGATCAGTGTTCGTACACCTGTTCGCTGCATGGCACGCAGCAAACTCATGATACAACTGACATTATCATTATAATATTCAAGTGGTTTAAGGACGGATTCTTCCAATGACTTAAAGCCTGCCGTATGAATGACAGCATCGACGGTATATTGTTCAAATACTTTATTGAGTGCGGGAGTATTGCGAATATCGAGTTTGACAAAAGGCACATACATGCCTGAAATAAATTCTAGTCGTTCAAGTGTTTGTAAATTTGCATTGGATAAATTATCCACAATAATGACTTCTTGACCTTGAGCCATTAAACTCAAGGCTATATGTGAACCTATAAAGCCTAAACCACCAGTCACTAAAATCATTGTTTAGATACTCCTTATAGTTATCAAGCTTTTACAACTCTTTGGCATCATCTTGGTGTCGTCACCAACTTATCTACAGATCTAAATTTTGAAACTTCGCCTCAGCATTTTTCATGAGCCGAACAATCTGCAAGAGCATTCTAGTTTTATCTTACTGCTTTAGAATTTTGACTGTGTTGCAGTTATGGATATTAACTGTATTTGATTTACGACAAATGACCTCGCTAGCGATTCATTTTGAAGACAACACAATTATTCGTGGCATTTGAGTGAACGCATTTAGAAGAAGATATTTAAAAATAATCGCACTAGAAAGCATATTTCACAGCAATAAAAAGTATTAGAAGTGATCTACTCGAATGAGCAAATAGCATTGAGCAGTCTGACTATTTTTTGAGGTATAGGATCTGGATGTGAATGCCAGATGAATCATCAGAAATATTCATCTGGCAAGATGTTGGCAATGTAACTATAACAGCAGCAAACGTTTGAAATCGCAAATATCTAAGCAACTTAATTTAGCGGATATAGCCTTTTTTGATCATGGCTGAGAATAGGAACTCGTAAACTTTTAAGATCATGCTCACCAAATAAAACCCATATTTTCGCCATAAAGACAGCCCAACAAAATTCAGCAAAACCGCAATGATCAGCGCCCCTGCCATATCCATTGGATAATGCACACCTAAATAGACTCTCGACCACGCCACAAGAAAAGCGAATGCGAGAAATACATAGCCGACAGTTTTTTGCTTTGAAAATATATAAGAAAATGCAATCGTGCTAAAAAACAGCATGTGATCACTCGGGAAGGATCCATTCGGTGAATGTTCTATAATCGTGCGTCCAACATCCAAGACAAAAGGTCTAGGATAGTAAAAGAAACTTGAAATCACTTGGCTGAAAAGAAAAGCGACAATTGTAAAAACAGTGGCTTTAACGATTTGTTTTTTGGTGTCAAAACTGCCTTTAAACCAAGCCAAAAACATCAAAAGAATCACGATATAAAATAGATCATTGGCTATAAATATGGCAAAAGAAATAGTGAAATCTAAAGCATTGTCCGATGCATTGATTGAATTAAATAAACTTAAGTTAAATTTCTCTATATTCATGAGATGGTTTAAAAAATGAAAAGATCATAGCACTCTGCAAAATCAAAAATTGCGTTTTATTCATATAAAGATTTTTCAGTATGTAACCGTAGAGTTTATTTATGAAAAAGTGATGGCTCGAGGTTGAATCCAAAATAAACCAAAAGTTATATTTGAAGAAAAATTGGCAATGACTTCGCCGCCTAAATAAGCAAAACTTTGCAAATATTCAGATCATTGAGTAAATCATTGTATACTAGCTTTTTCTTCTGAACTCAGAACAAACTGTCGATCTAGACCGTTTATTCATTTAGTGAATTTCGATGAGTACTCTATTACTAATTACCTCCTCACCCACTTCGATACTGGCTTGGCATGCTTTGGGTCTTGCCCAAGCGCTGAAGCAGAAAGGCGAAAACTTTCGAGTTTTTTTCTATCAAGATGGTGTAAATGTGGCAAATGCTCTGCAATGGGTGCCAGATGATCAGCGCAAACTCAGTAGTGAATGGCAAAAACTCAGCATTCGCTTACCTGTTTGTGTAAGTGCAGCGCTCGCACGTGGGATCACAGATCAGGAAAATGCTCAGCGTCATAATATTCAGCAACATAATCTAGCTGAACAATTTGAACTTGTGGGCCTAGGCGAACTTGCCGATGCCGTACAAACTGCAGACCGTTTATTGCAATTCTAAGTATTTTTATTGCCGCGCATTTGTAGCATTGAAAAGGAAAATTACGTGAAATCTGTACTGGTTGTTTTAACCCATGCAAATCTTGCAAGCTTACAAGTACATGAAAGTCTTTCTGCGACCATGGTGCTTGCAACCTTCGGTTGTGACGTAAAAGTGTTGCTCAAAGATGCTGCGCTAAGCTTACTTCAAGCAGAACAAGAGTTTAGTCAGCTCAAGCATGCGTTTAAACTCGCTTCCAACATGGTTGATAGCTTTGAGTTTTATGATCTCACCCCGATTTATATTGAACAAAAAAATTCACAGCATCCATTTGTAATCAACAGTGAACAAGAACTTGAGTTTGTTCAATTCAATACTGAATTGATTCAACAATTTGATCATGTGTTGTATTGGTAAAAGAGGAATGATGATGTCAAATTCTACGCTGTATTTAGTCCAAGCCAGCTATGCCAATACCCTACAGCACATCCAGCAGTTAGCCAGTTTAATCAACCCTGAAGATGCAATCATCCTGATGGGTGAAGCAGTCTTACATATTGCAGATGAACAAATTCAGCAATTTGGCACATGTTATGTACTTGAAAATGATGCTGAGATTTTAGGTAAAAGTATGAATTATAGTCATATGAAAGTGATCGACTATGCCGCTTTTGCTGATCTATGCCTCAGATTTAAAAGATGTATTTCACTCAAATAATTTGAGTGAAAGCGATCCATTTCTACAATCTTCTCTTTTGGAACGAATATGAATCTTGAATTAGACCAAGATGGCCATTTGGTGGATTACACTATTTGGAATGAAGCTGTTGCCCAAGAACTGGCTAAAAGTTTAGAACTTGAGTTAAGCCCTTGGCATTTTGAAGTTTTACAAGCTGTGCGACAGTTTTATCAACAGTTTGGTCACTCGCCGGCAACTCGCCCACTCATTAAATTTTTAATGAAAACCGTGAGTGCAGATATTAATAATGCAGTATTACAAGACAAATTTAATACGGGCTTGGTCGCTCGACATTTAAGTCGTTTAGCGGGAATTCCTAAACCTGCAAATTGTTTGTAATTTTAAAGCAATCTAAATACCGCTTAGGCTATTTTGGCTAAATAGATGCAAATCAGCATCTTGAAGAAAGCCATAAAACAGCTTAAGCAGGTTTTAATTGATTTAGAGCAATGTAATAGGCTTGGGTAAATATCGGTTTGACCTGTTTGGCTTGGATCGGTTCAGCACAACATGAGCACACTAAAACCGGTTTAAATTTTTGCCCACATGCCTGATGTACATATTCAACTGGAGATCCCAAGCCCTGATCCATATATTGATCGGCCCAATGTGTCATAGCTAAAAGGATTGGATACAAGTCTAAGCCTTTTTGCGTCAGTCGATATTCAAAACGTTCCTGACGCTCGACATAAGCAACTTTGGTTAAAATACCCTCTTCAACCAAACGCTTTAATCGGTCGGATAACACATGACGCGTCACACCGAGATTTTGTTGAAAGTCATCAAAACGTCGAATGCCCATAAATGCATTACGGATAATCAACATGGTCCAACGATCCCCTAGCACTGAAAGCGCACGAGCGATTGAACACGGTTGTTGACCAATATCATCCCATTTCATTTTATGAACCATCAAAAATAACGACCAACACCCAATTTAATTCATGCCTGTTGATTTTGCAAAATCCTTTTCAATAATCTTTGATATACAAATCATAAATCAACCTTCATTTCCAATCATTTATTTATCGGCTTGATCTGTGAATGAACTAAAAATGTATTTTGTCTTTATTGTCTTCAATGATTTCTAGCCATGCACGCGTTGCGGGACTCATGGCAACAGTGGTATTCCAGGCCATACTGAGTTTCCAGTCTAGGTTTGGATTTTCTAATTCAGCCATATGGTATTTTGCCGCATCAAGTTGTTCACAATAAATTTTAGGCAGGAGTGCAATCCCGACATTTGAATCTACCATTTTGGCGATGAAGTCCCACTGGCTACTTTTACACACTACATTGGGCTCAAATCCGACGTAGTTTGCCGCCTGTATAATGATGTCATTGAGTGTGAAGGTATCATCATATAATAAAAAGGATTCTTCTTTTAATTCAATCAGCGATACTGTTTTTCGCTTACGCCACTGTGAGTTTTTTTTGGACAATAGACACAAAGGTGACTCCATCACTGGAATACCACTCAGCACCGGTTTCAAGTGACCCAAAATAATCCCGACGTCGACCTGTTTTTTTAAAATGGCACTTTCTATACCTGTCGCCCCAACCTCAAAAAAGCTCAGTTCAATATTGGGGTATTTTTTATGAAACAGCGCGATTAACTGACTGAACAACACTGATGCCAATGGCGGTAAACCTAGGGTCAATTTACCTTGTTTTAAGGCACGAACTTGGGTAACGGTATCAAGCATCCGTTGTTGTTCATTCAATATCACTAAGGCATGCTGATAAATCTGCTCTCCCATATAGGTGAGCTGTGCTTCCCTTTTTCGACCTGCTTCTCCTTTATGAAATAAAGGCACGCCGATCTCGTCTTCTAACTGACGAATTAATTTACTAATGGTCGGCTGAGTGACAAAAAGCGCTTCTGCTGCATGACTAAAACTCTGTTTTTGTACGATGGTCACAAAGACTTTTAGGCTTTTAATGTCCATTATTATTCCATTTAAGCATAATTAATAATTAATTATTCATAATTATACAGGGTATGCACTTTTAAAATAGCGTCATCTCCTATTCTACTGTCGTCTCATGGATACGTTTCCACAATCTACTTCCAAATTTACCCAGTTTCTTAAAACTTTAGCGCAGCTAAGTTTATTGATATTGATCTGGTGGATTGGCTCTTGCATTCAATCTTGGTTTAACTTGCCGATCTCTGCTGGCGTGATTGGTTTATTGCTCCTTTTAGCCGCATTGTTGAGTGGTTTATTTAAAATGCAGTGGATCAAACAAGGCTCAGATTTTATTTTGGCTGAACTGGTTCTATTCTTTATCCCCTGTGTAGTTGGATTAATTAAATATCAAGATTTATTACTCAGCTCTGGCTGGCAGTTAATTTTAGCCGTGGTACTGGGTACCGTCTGTGTCATGGTGTTTACAGCATTTACGGTTTATTGGGGCTTTAAACTCGAGGCAAAACTTAAAGCGAAACACCAAACTGCGATAGATCATGATGTCAACACAGCAGGTAAAACCTTATGAACGATTTTGGGTTGAACAGCATCTCTGTATTGTTTTTCGTCCTGACCCTTGTCGGTTATATTTTGGCGAAAAAGCTACATCGTAAGTTACCGTATATGGTTCTTTCCCCTGCACTATTCGTCCCGTTTGTGCTGATTATACTCATGCTTTGCTTTCATATTTCATATGACACCTATATGCAAGAAAGCCAATGGATTGTATGGATGCTCGGCCCGGCAACTGTGGCCTTTGCTATTCCCATCTATGAATATCGGCAAATTATCCGTCAGC
Source organism: Acinetobacter sp. YH12218 (assembly GCF_013417925.1). Taxonomy (NCBI): domain Bacteria; kingdom Pseudomonadati; phylum Pseudomonadota; class Gammaproteobacteria; order Moraxellales; family Moraxellaceae; genus Acinetobacter; species Acinetobacter sp. YH12218. The sequence continues at coordinate 19,412 of NZ_VPDB01000011.1, read as the reverse complement.
ATGCGCTGAGTATTAGTTTGGGCATCGTGATTGGCATGTTAGCAGGAATTATCAGTGCTTTTTATTTGGCACAGTTGTTTCAGTTTGACCAAGAAACGTCTTATAGCTTAATGGCACGTTCCATTTCTACCCCCTTTGCCATGGAACTTACCTCGAATATTGGGGGTTCAGTCGAATTGGTGATTCTATTTACCATGATTACTGGGATTGCCGGCGTGGCTTTGGCTGACCTAGTTTTGGCTGGGCTTAAATTGCATTCACGCTTTGCGCAAGGTGCGGCTCTTGGCAATGCTGCACATGGATTTGGTACAAGTAAGGCGTTATCACGTCATAAAGAAGAAGGTGTTGCAGCCTGCTTGAGCATGGTACTAGCTGGGGTCTTTATGGTATTGCTTGGGCCATCACTTATTCATTTGGTCATTTATCTATTAGGATAAAATAAAAAGCCCAGTGCATTAGCTGGGCTTTTTTTAAATCAGGAGTTAAGTCATTTCACTGTAAAACTAAGCAATTACATAATGAAGTGCTATGACAAACGCTAAAAGACTCATCACCTCTGTGATTTCAATCGCTGCACCAATTGTATCTCCAGTCACACCACCTATACGCTGAATAAATTTCCATCGCAAATACAATAAAGTACAAATAAATGTAAGAATACTGACCACTCCAAGCCAGCTAAAATACAAACATGCACTTAGGCAGAGTATAAAGACCAGGTATGCCGACTTTCGTGGAATAGTTGCTGCTATCGATGAGCCTAAGCCTTTTTCACGGACATACTGAGTTGTTAAAAACAAAAATAAAGGGGCTAAACGACCCAACATTGGAAATACAATCAATGCCAAATACATTTGCTGTTGTAGCAAAACATAAAGTGCCGACCATTTGAGTAAGCAAATCACGACGAGGCTCAACACACCAATCGGCCCACATGCAGGGTCTTTCATGATTTTAAGTGTACGTTCGGCATCACCAAAGCCACCGACCCATGCATCTGCCGTATCGGCTAAACCATCTAGATGTAACCCACCTGTGAGCCAAATCCAAACTACCAGCAAAATACTGCTGAGTAAGATAATCGGCAGACTATGCAATGTAAAAGCAAGCAAGGCAAGAATGCAACCGATCAACAATCCCACCGCTGGATAAAACAACAAAGACTGTCCATTTTGCTGTTTCGATGGCATCGCTTTAAGTTGAATCGGGAAAGTCGTGAGAAACTGTAGAGCAATCCAAAAAGGTGTCATTCACTTTGCTCCAAAAGACGAATATTTGCACGATTTTGCACAATGAATGAATTTAATTGTCCCAATTCAGCAGTCATTTTTAATAAATCATCTAAGTGACTCTTCTGTGCCATACATTTTAATAATTTAATCACGCCACCATGGGAAACCAATAAAACGCGGTGCCAATGATGCTGTTGAGCCTGCAAGACTAACTCATCTAGACCGCTTAATATCCGATGTTGAAATTGCTGAAGAGTTTCTGCATTCGGTGGCGTAAATGTGCTGGGACTTTGCCAAAACTGTGCGAGTAACTCTGGGGTGTTTTCATAGATATGCTTGGTTGATATCGCTTCCCAGTCGCCAAAATGAATTTCTTGAAACTTCGCATTTTCAAACATTGGACATTTGAGTTGTTGAGATAAATCTAAAGCAAATAAACGGCAGCGCTGTAAGTCAGAAGTAATGATGACATCCCAGCTCGCTAAACCGTGTGTATGTATGACGTTCAATACATCATCTATGGTCTGCTGCATCTGCTGCCAACCTTTTTGCGTCAAAGTATCATCTGTAGAGCCACGTAAGGTATGGCTCAGTTCAGTCTCACCATGACGCAATATATCTAAACGGAAATGTTCCATTTAAACTTTTTCACCAATCACAGCAGCTTGTGCGAAAGTCGCCATGTTGTTATGTAAACGACATGCCAAACGAATTAAACCCAAGGCCGCACCAGCACCGCTGCCTTCACCTAAACGTAAATTCAACTTCAAAAGTGGTTCAGCTTCAAGAGCTTGAAGTAAACGTTGGTGCCCATATTCAGCCGATTGATGACCAAAGAGCATCCACTCACGTACAGCTGAATTTAAACGAACAGCGACCAAGGCAGAAACCGTACTAATAAATCCATCCACGATCATTGCCAGACCCAATTGCGCACAGCGAATGTATGCTCCAACCATTGCGGCAATTTCCAAACCACCTACAGCACATAGCGCTTTAAAGACATCTTGGCCGACATAGTCCTGATGTAAAGCTAAAGCTTGATCAATCACTTGTTTCTTATGTGCCAATTGTTCAGCACGAATACCTGTACCAACACCTGTCAGTTTTTCGGCCGGCTCATTAAATAAAAAACATGCGACAGCAGAAGCCGAACAGGTATTGCCAATGCCCATTTCCCCTGCGACATAAATAGACGCACCTGCAGCGATAGCATCTTCAACACTTTTACGGCCAAGATTCATCGCTTCAATACATTGTGATTCGGTCATCGCAACAGTTTTAGCAAAATTTGCCGTACCCGCTGCAATACAGTAGCGCTCTACCCCTGCATATTCATAGGCTTCACCCACCGAACCACAGTCAATCACTTGTAGTTTGGCTTGATACTCACGTGCAATGACACTAATACACGCACCACCGGTCGTGAAGTTTTGTAGCATTTGGCGTGTGACGGCTTGTGGGTAGGCTGAAATATTTTCTTCCATCACACCATGATCACCAGCAAAGATGGCAATCCATGGAAAATCGATATTGGGTTGATCCGTGTTTTGTAATGATGCAAGTTGCACCGCAACATTTTCAAGTTCTGAAAGCGAGCCCGTAGGTTTGGTTAGCTGTAACTGGTGATTTGACGCCTGTTGCTTAGCTTCGATACTCGGATTTTGACAGGGTTCTTGCCACCAGTTCATGCTTTATCTCCTTTTAAGATCATTGGAAAACCTGCAACACAAAACACCACATGGTCAGCTATTTGACCAATTTGTTGATGTAAGCGCCCAGATTCATCGACGAATTTTCGACTGATTTGTCCCATGGGAACAACGCCCAGTCCAGTTTCGTTACTGACTAAAATAATGTCTGACTTTAATATTGGCAGCACCGTAAGTAATTTTTGGCATTGTTGCTGTTGAAAATCTGCTTGTTCATGCAGCAATAAATTACTCATCCACAGCGTTAAACAATCGATAAGAATGGTTTGATGAGCTTGGTCTATTTCAACTAAGCGATCGGCTAAATACAAAGGCTCTTCAATCAGCCCCCAATGTTCAGGTCGGTCCGCTTGATGATGCTGAATTCGCTCCTGCATTTCCTCATCATAGGCTTGTGCTGTCGCCACATAGATGACGGCTTGAGCACTTTCTTTGGCTTTTTGTTCTGCAAGTCGGCTCTTACCTGAACGCGCCCCACCCAAAATGAAATGAATCATGACTGTGCCATCTCTATATTTTGTCTGAACTGATGTTGATAATAAGGACTCAAAGCCCCTTGTAATACTTGAGCCTGATAATGACCAAAAGTCAGTTGCTCGCTTTCAAAATCAAAGCTGTGCTGCTCAATTTGTTGGATTCTTTCAAAAATATCATCGCTATTCCACGCCTGTTTATACAAGCCCAATGTGATATGCGGACAATATTCGATCGGTGCAATTTCATTCGAACTAAAATTCAAAGCTTGACGTAGATGGTCTAACTTACGTTCTAAATCCACAATTTCAATAAACAGCGCGCTTTGAAAGCTATGGATCTGACCTGTACATAACCGAATATTAGATAGCGATAACTGTCGAAGTTGTTGTTGGTGCAGTGCCAATTCATCTGCTGAGAAATTATCATTCCATCGTTGTTCAGAATGATCGAATAATTGGGTTTTATTCAGCTCTTGAAAAAAACCACAAATAAACACGGTAATATGAAATTGGCGCGTATTCGGCGTGTATAAAAGATCTGAAAACTGCGCTCGAAGTGCTGTGAGATATGCCAATAATTCAGGATCCTGTATTTCTAGATACCACAAAGCATAGTGCTGACGACCTTGATGCCAATCGGGATAATCCTGATTGAGCGTAGGTACGACTTGCGTTGAAGGTTTTAGAAACACAGATAAATCACTTTAAATTCAATCTGCTTTATTAAAGCATGAATCAAAACAGACTTTGCCCAATTTTGATTTAGTAATATTCATTTAAAGCTGAAATTCATTCATCTAAAGCTTCTTTGTAAGAAAAAAATGCCGAGTCATACTCAGCATTTTGATTCAATATACATTGCGCACAGATAAGCATTATATTTTAGGCAAATTTCACAGTATCTTTTTGATCTTGCGTTACAGCATGGTTTTTCCAAGATGTGAACTGCTCTGTGGACTGATCAGAAAAATGCTGCAACTGTATCATTACATTGGCCTCAATCTGTTCAATACGTTCCAGTTGTTCAAGCTCGTTGGTCTTTTTCAGTTCTGAAAATTGCAACCGGATAAAGTTGATAGCCTGATCCATCGTACATTGATTTACACTCACGGCATACATCAAACCATAGACAATCCCTTGTTGTAGATGTGTTGTCTCCAGTCCATATTTCACATTGGTCGCCAACGAGCCCAACACTCGTTCATTAATTGCAAGTTTACGTAAAGGATCTCGTGCCACACGCGCACATGGATCTTTATACGCATGTTCACAAGAGTTTATAAAGCTTTCTGCCAGTCGTGTTAAATCAAAAGCACGATTTGGTAAGCGCAGTGCTAAACCAGCCTGCACCTCGTCAATGAGTTCATGCATAAATTGATCAACACGATGATCTGCAAGTGCCACACCTATGGTTTGATGATTGAACAGTGCAGATTGCCAAGCCAACATGGCATGTACGCCATTCCATAAGCGATTTTTGATTAGCTGAATATCTTCAATATGATCGACCAAAATCATTTGACGCATTTTTTCTAACAAAGGACTGTTATTTTCTACATAGATCGGCATGTCAGATTCTGCGTTAAATAAAATTAAATCCATGCTTTGCAATATATGACTTGGGTGGAAATTTCGGCGCATATCCTCAACATATAAAGTGGCTTGACGTTCCTGATCAGGATTTAATTTCGTCGCATCTTCTAAGTCTAATTGAGCATTCACTTCAACTTCATCTAATTGAAATTGTTTGAAGATATTATATTTTATACGGAGCTGACGATATAAGTTTTGGTCACTTAACTTAGATACCATGCGGTTGACCACGGTGTCGCAAAAATAGTGTTGTTGCATGATTTTCTCTGCAACGACAGCTCCTGCAAGCTCAGTTAAAGCCTGATTTAAATGTGACATTAATAATTGTTTTGCTCCGACTTTGTTCAAAATGATCAGCATCGTTAGAGGTTCGATGGCTTTCTCATCATGTGCAATATGTCGTGCATACAGGCCTTGTGCAATGGTTTTGGCCTCTTCTGCAATCGCTTTTTCAGGCAAACAGATGGCAACCAAACTTGACTCTGTGTACATCTCTTGCATCTGCTGAATATTTTCAGCATCAATGACTGCCATGTTTTCAATGCGTTCGTCATAAGACAATTGACCATAGCGAATACAATAGGTACCAAATGCATTGACCGCAGAGCGATATAAAGGGTTACGAGTCGATGCATAAATTTTTTTCGGGCGTGTATAACCATCCCAATGCGACAAAATTTGTGCTAAATAACCACCACCAATCGCCCCAAAACCATGAATACCAACAGTGAGCTGATTAAGGGTTTGTGGAAAAGCCTCTTGCACATGCGGCATCTCTAAATGCGCAGTGAACGGGTCAAGTTCCGTCAAACAGTCATACATACATTCATAATAATATTTGGCTTTGGACAGCATGTTTTGATTGGGCGATTTAATATCTTTAAACAGTACGGTAATACCGCCAGCGTCAAAGGCCGAAGTCACACCATTTTCCGAGTCTTCAAACATCAAACAATCAGCAGGATTTAAATTCAGCTTTGCGGCAGCACGCATAAATATTTCAGGATGTGGCTTACCATTTTCAACTTCATCGCCACAGACTAAGACATCAAAGAACTTATACACATTGGCATTGATTAGATATTCTTCTGCGATTGCACGGCGACTCGATGTTGCCACGGCCATCCTCAGTCCTGACTTGCGTAAGCGTTCTAATACTTGAACCAAGCCTTTTTTGATCGGTACACCAAACTGGCGAACATGCTCCAGCTCTAATTCATCTGCGCGTTTGCGAATATCTGCGTATGGAATATTTTCATCATATTCGGCTTGGGCCAATCGATGCGCGCTTTGTGCACTTAGCCCCAAACAATTCATCAGATAAGATTCGGAAAACTCAACACCGGTCAATTCAAGAGATGCCTGTTTCAATGTTTGAAACCGTAAACGTTCAGTATCAAACATTGTTCCATCCATATCAAAAATGGCGCCCAGAACCAAATCATTATTAAATTTAAGCATTTAACCTCCGTTATTTTTTATGTGAAAAGAATAACGGAGAAAACTATTGATTCAGTACTTTGAGAATTAATGAAACAATTGTGATTATTTTTTAATCAAAGTGCTTGCTCTAAACATCTATTTTGTAAGATCAATCACCAATCAAGTAACATCATGTAATCAAAACCCACTGTTGTCAGGATGGTACGGTCTACACAGTGATCTATTGCTGTAAATATACAATTCACTGCAATTTCACTCAGTTACTCGCTTCACGGTTTGAATTTTGGTTTGAAATAAAAAGAATACGATCAGACCAAGCATCACTAAAAATAAAAAATAATACGGAAATTCTTTGTGCCACTGGTATAAACCCGTGCTAATCAGTGGCCCGACAACAAAGCTCAAAGCCTGAGTGGCTGTACACCAACTTGCCACCTTAGTCTGTAACGCACTGGGCGCCGTTTGCGCTGCACCCGTTGTAAATGCAGGGATTAAACATGCAACCGATATACCATATAAAAGATATGTAGCTTGAAATATCTGTAATTCAGTGGTGAAAACCGAAATCAGCAAGGCTGCTGCCATGCTAAACAGCCCAACCCACAGTAAGCGATATACGGACCAATTTAAATACTTAGAAATCAGCGTTTGCATAATCACCAAAGCAATACCTACGACGAGAGAACATTCTGCAAAATGCACTGCGCCTTCTGCAGCAGTCATATTAAAGCGGTCTTGAATATAAAACCCGGCCGTTAAATTTACGGTCACGATGGCAAGATAGAGACTGAATCCCAACATTAACCATGGATAGCATTGCTGAATGCTCAAATCCGTAGATGGTATCTCATTCTTAGCTGTCACTGGCTTTTCAACGCTATGCTGTTCTGTATGTCGGTCAAAGCTGAACACCAAGACCACAGAAATCAACGCTAAAATAATGATTGCAGCCCACAGCGGCGTCATGATTCCACCGAAGCCCAGCAGCAAGGTTGTTAGAAATGGACCAATGATCACGCCTGCACTATTTAATGCACCGAATTTTGACATTGCTTGTGAACGCTGCTGCTCATTGCTAAAACGGGTCATCACATAAGTTTGCAAGGCAATCTGTGGCATCGCCATAAATACCCCAGTCGCTGCGCGTGACAACATTAATAAACTAAATAGCAGCAACATCCCTATATGAACAGTAAGGCCATACATCAACACGGCTGTAAATAGCCCCCATGTCACAGCCATGCCCACAAAACCGATACTCAAGAGTTGATAAATCGAAAACTTAGATTGATTTTTTGAAATGTAAATGGCACCGACAGCCATCAGCAGCGCACCGACGGAAACCATCGCGCCACCTTGTAGCTCAGTAAGTTTTAACTCACGAACCAATGGCGCCAACAGCGGCAATATCATCGAGAAACTTGCACCATTGGCAAGACTGGCAGCAATAAACAGTTTGTTATTTCGATCCATTATTTTTGTTATCCATTTTTAATGGCTACGTTATAAACAATAGAGGTGACTTAAGCCACCTCTATTTTGTAAGTCACGATACCGTGCTTTAAACACGATTCAGGATTTAAATCAGTATTTCACTGTATAACTTAAACCGTAGGTACGACCTTGTGCAGCTAGGCTAGAAATTGGGCCATAGACAGTTTCAACCGACTGGCTGTACACCGACTTATAATCCGTATTCCACACGTTGTAGACACCAAAGCCCACATTACCCGGTCCTACTTTTGCATTGGCAATCACGTCCATCGTTGCAAAGCCTTTAATTGCCGCTGCTGGAGCAGATCCATATTTCATAGCATCTTTTTGGGCTTTGTCTGTACCGCCAATCGCTAAAGCTTGAACACGTAGGCTCATGTCATTATCAAACTGCCATTCTGAAAATGCTGTTCCTTTTAAAGGTGCCACACGAATGGCATCCAATTCTTGCCAGTCACCTTGGGTATTTTTAAATTGGCCCGTGGTATATGCAACTGTGCCGCCAACCGTCCAATTTGGTTGAACTTCATAACTGGCATTGGCTTCGACACCATAGATACGTTCATCGGTATCAATAACATCAATGGTGTAATTCGGCGCACCAAATTTCAGGCTTTTATCTGAGTCATTATAAAAAGCTGTCACTCCTGCATTTAAACCACCGGCATTTTGTACACGCCAACCGAGTTCATAGTTATTGACTTTAATCGGGTCAATGGTTTGGCTATTAATCACAGAATTTGCCGGCACATCGCGCAGCATACGTTGCACATCGGGCAAGTTTGAACCTTGTGAGAAATTAGCAAACACTTGCTGTGCATCTGTTAAGTGATACACCGCGCCAACATTAAACAGCGTTGCATCATGTTTTACTTTGCCGCCATTCAGTGTTTTCGCCACATAACCTGGGGTTAAATCTGCAGTAATTGCTTCCATATAAGGCACAGATGAATCGACATCGCTTTCTACACGTTCATGGCGAATGCCTGCTTGTAAGCCAAGTCGGTCGGTTAATTCATATTGCGCTTGGGCAAATACGCCAAGTTTTTCTGTTTCAACATCTGGGCCAAAGGCATAGTAGTTAAACGGCTGATAACTCAAACCATTACTTTGAATAAACGTTGCGCTGTCATACATTTGGATATTTTGTTGATCTTTTTCATTTTCATAGTCCACACCATAGGTTAAACCCAGTTCACGACCATTTAAGTTAAGATCTTTTTGTAGAGCAACACGCGCGCCTAAAACATCGATATCGGTTTCTGACTGATACACCAAGAAGAGTTCAGGTGCCATTTGACGTGCAGATGGGAACCACCGTGCTTTTTCATTTCGATAATAGGTTTCAGCGTTTAGACGGTGGCCTAAAATATCTTGATTTTCATATTGTGCATTGACGCTATAACGTTCAGTTTGTGGTTGTTCAGCAAGTTGTAAGCCTTTTACCGCATTTAATGACAACGGCAGCTTGCCACCCACGGGCTGTGAGCGCAGCGCATTTAAATTTGGACCATAGTCAGGGCCATAGTCACTATCTTGCTCATCATTATAATATTGCGCGCCAAAACTCAGCGTTTGACCATCGGCAATTTTCCAACTGACACGACCATTTAGATCTAAAGTGTCGGTATCTTGACGGTCTGTTTGTGCAATTTCAGGTCCAATACGGTTGCCATGACTATCTTGTATTTCACCACGTTTGGTATAGCTTGCACCTAAAGTTCCGCGTAAATTGCCTTGATTAAAGTTCATGGTTTGTGCAGCTTCATAAGCCAGAGCATCAGACTTAAAGTTATTACCAGAAGTAACACCGACTTTCGTTTCAAAACTCAGCGGTTCAGATCCACCTCGTTTGGTGATGATATTGATAATACCGCCTGTCGCACCTGAACCATAAATACTACTTGCGCCAGAGACCACTTCAATTCGTTCAATCATCGACGGGCTAATACTCGCCAGTTGTCGAGATCCATCACGATATCCCGTTTGCGGCACACCATCGATCATGTATTGCACCACACGTCCACGCATGGTCATCCCATAGTTAGACGTTGTACCACTCGATGGAGTCAGTGATGGCACCAATAAACCAACAATATCAGCTGTGCTTTTACCTGCATTGGCTTGTTTTTCAATTTCTTCTTTAGGAATGCTGTACACCGTACCCGCAATATCTGCAATGCTTTTCGCAGAACGAGTTGCCGTCACAACAATCGGTGCCATTTTAGTAGCTACTGCAGTTTGTGTTTCAACTGCAGTATTTTGTGCTGTGTCCGTTGTGACGTCTTGTGCATAAAGCTGAGTGCAAATTGCAAGGCTGAGACACGTCAGTTGCATCGGTAGAGCTAAACGTTTCATATTCTTTTCCATTTCTTAGAGTTCCGATTGAGTCGGAAGTGTTTGAGTTTTAAAATTTTGTGTTTTTAAAACAATGCGCTGACTAATTAAGACGCTGATTACTGAGCCAATTGCCAATACCAAGTAAAAATGTCCATAGCCTAATGATTTTGCGAGAAAGCCTGAAAATGCACCGCTAATGAAGTAAACGAGCAATTCAAAGCACACTAATATGGTGAAATCGGTACCCGCCTGTTCTTTAGAACTGGTCTGCATGAAATAGGCATAGAGTGATGTCATGGCGATATAACGAATGGCTAGCATCAACACGACAAATAGACCTAAAAGCAGATGCCATTGATTCAACCACTCCAATACAACGGCTGCCCCAATGACGGCATATAGCAATGTACGTAACCATCCTGCCCAGACCAACAATTGCGTCGCTTTGATTTTTTTCAGCAATACAGCTGCACTAACAGCTGCAATCAGACCGACACCGGCACCGACCACAGACATCAACACCCCGATCTGAGACAGTGACCATTTTTGATCGATCAACATGGGATTCAGCATTGCCATAGCGGGTGCTTCCACCACGCGATAACAAACGATGAGCAGCAAGGCCCAACGAATCGCAGGTCGTTTAAACGCTTGTCGTAGGCTTGGTTTGGCTTTGGTAATTTGAGTTTCTGGCTCTTCTTGAATAAAAAACACCGCAAACATGGTTAAAAATGTCAGCAGCGCTAAAGTTGTGAGCGCTGACTGCCAACCCCAATATTGGTAAATCCATAAAGTCGCAGCGCCACCGAGCATACTACCGACGGCTACCCCAATACTTTGTGCCATACTGCCCAGACGATAATTGCCTTCGGTAAATTTCTCAACGGTATAACCATCAATTGCAATATCTTGCGTTGCCGCAAACGTTGAAATCCATAAACCAACAATGACAAATAAAGTCAGCCCATAAGAAAACTGCGTAAAGGCTAAAACCAGTACCCCCAGTACCAATGCGATTTGCGTAAACAACAGCCATGTTTTACGTTTACCGAGTTTTTTGACATAGAGCTGATCGATCCAAGGCGCCCAAAAAAACTTGAATGCCCATGGAATGTAAAGCAGCGATAACATGCCGATCCAGCGTAAATCTACCCCTTGATGTCGTAAAATGGCAGGCAAAGCTACATTGTAAAAATACAAAGGTAATGCATGTGCTAAGTACAAAATGATCACGACGCTCAAACTCAGGACTGAAATTTGAGATGGTGAAATTGCATGATTTAATTTTCTTGAGTGTTGTTGCATATCCACCTCTGCACTGCCCATTGCAGCGCATCAGACTGTTCTAATGAAACGTAATAAGGCACACGCCACGCTGCATGCAGTGCGGGTGTATTTAAACGTTTGAAGTCATCTGAATCTTGCGCAATACGCACCAGACCCAAACAATATTGAAAAAAGAGATGTTTAAACTTCTTGTACCAAACGGCCTGTATTTGCCGATATTCTTCAGGAAAAGTCGTTCCCTCAGCCGTTTGCATAACCAAAACAAAGGGCTGACTTTTTAGAAAAAAGCGCTCAACTTGAGTCAACCATTGTTCAAACTCGTCCACTGAAACATGCGCTGAAAAGCGCATGTCCAGTATGTGCATGTGGGTGCAGCGATAACTCATGACACCGCCTTAGCTTGTTGCTGATGCTGAAATGCCTTGGAGTCGTTTAGGTAATGACCGAATTTTTCATAAAAAGTTTCTCTAAAGCAGTAATACAACATGGCAGTCTTTTCAGGCATTGGGATTAGGCGCTGCGCTTCATAGCACATGTCTTCAACTACGACGGCATAAGGCTTCACACTATGATCAGGCTCTCCCACAATCTTGGCTGATGCAGCATTTTCAAAGATATAAAAACTCAATAAACGCATGACGGGACGTAAATAGCCTTTACCAAAAACGGACTTTTCACCAAATAACAAATGCCAACCTAGATCCAGCTCATCACCGTCGTAGTACAAACCTAAACGATCCCGTTTTCCCTCGTAAATCTCTGTGTAGCCCACATCTTCACCATTGACTCCTACAATCAAAATTCGGTGATGATCATCTGCCAGCATTTTTTCGTAATACACTTTTAGTTCAGTTTCTGACTTATTGAGCTGCCACTGTGGAATAACATGCGGTTCATGCATCCATTTATGAACCAAAGCCATATCTTCTGGATATTGCATTTGTCGTAAGTAGTATTGCGTCTCATTCTCATGGTATTCATAAAAATCAGGTAGTTGTCGTGATAACGTTGTCATGATGTCGTCCTTTAAATTTGTTTAATCTTTTCTGTTCTTAGCTCAAAAATCTGCTTATGACGCAATACGGTTAGTTGTCGCTTTCTGTTCTACGGCATGCTGTTGTTTCGCCCACTGATTTAACGTGCTTGGACTCACAGGGTTTGCAATTGGATCTAAAAATACAGGTACTGGGCGTTCTGCTTCGTCGTTATAACTGGTAGTAAACAGTCGAACTCGGTTCAGACAAATTTTCTCGAACCTTGGACGGAACATACTGAATTTTTCAATACGATCTGCCAATTCAGGATGTGCCTGATGAAATTCATCGATCACGCTGGAGATGGTTTGCCAAAACTCAAGTTCTGTATGCTCTGGATAATCTTCAAGGAAGACATTACAGATATAGCGGTAATGCACCATGAACAAACCTGTAAAGATAAAGTGACTAAGTTCTTCAGCAGGATGACGCAGTAAAATTTGCCCTTCAGGTGGTAAATTTTCGAGTTCTGGAAAATCTTCATCAACTAAATTGACATCATCAATAAAGTCCTTCAGCACCATTTTTTTTGGTAGACCATTTTCATGGATTAACATGGTGTTTTCACCGTGGGGAGAAAAAGCCAAACCATATTTGTATAAACAAATCAGTAGTGGTGTTACACAAACTTCGGCAAATCGTTTCAGCCACTGCAAAGGCGTCAAACCTGAAGCCTGAATCAACACAGATAAAATAGACTGACCGTTTATGTCTCGATGCAACAAAGCTGCTTGGGAAAGCGCTAACTGATGTTCACCGATGTAAGGCTCTACACTTTCACGCCATAAGCAACCAAACAATTCTTTAAATTGATAAGGCGCACCGTCTATCTGATCAAAACACGGCTGCTGTAAAGTTAGACTTGCGACTTCACCCAAAAATGCTACCTGTGTTTTTTGCAGGTCTACATCATGATGTTGAATGTCCTTCAGCCAAGCGGTCACCGCAGGTGCAGCTAAATTTCGTTTTGAAGGCAAACCTCGATATACCGCCGTATTAAAGATACTGACAGGTAACTTTACATAATGACGTTCAGGATGACTGGTATTGCATAAAGTACGAATTGATTGCATTGGCGCATAGTCATCTTGTCCAATGTCCAGCTCTACAATGCGCTGATCGACGATTTCATTGGCATAGGTCGGGATTAACCACTGATGCCATTGCCATGCATGTACAGGAATAAAGTAATACTCAGTAGCATTTAAGGCGTTGTCCGCCAATTGCTGTTGAAAATCGTGTAATTGCGCAGAATTCAATTCATGGCGATATAAGCTTTTCGCATCCCAAGCCTCGGTCGAACGAAACTCAGCTAAATCACGATGAACAGCTAACCATAAGACTTTGACCGTTGGAGAAATCTCTGGTGCGGAGCTTAAATAATCATCATAGCCAAAGCCCATACGGCCTTTACTCATAATGAGCCATGGGTGTCCACGTAACATGCCTTCAATTTGATAGTGTGGCGCTGACAAGACAGCATGACTCAGCAATCGCTGTTCATCAAAAACATGGGCTTCTGCTAACCATGTATTGTTCATTTCTTTAATCAAATATGCCTTGGTAAATGGTTTCACCTCAGCTTGATTTGAAAAAGCACGAATAAATTCATGCAGATTCCATGCGGGCTCTGTTGTCGATTCACTTAACTCTCGAACGCTCCCTTCAACAATACGCCAATGCCCAAGCAGAAACTGAGTCGCTTCAAATTGATACGTTTTATCATCCAGTTTGAGTTGCCAAGTGTTATTTTCCACTTGCTGAATCTGAATAATTTCTTCATATAAAAACTCAGCAATCGCCATTTCAATCAGTCTTTGTCCTGCATGGCGCCACTGCGTTTGATTTATCTTTAATTTTGCAAATGTCATTATAATTTCTCGAGTTTAACCGCATTCTGTTCTTGCTTATTCGGCATTGTTGTATTGCGGTTCATTGCATAGTTGGCAATGGTTTTTTTTACGGAAAATGGTCTTTGGATATTGGTTGGCGCTGATTTCTTTACAATGCCCATACTGTGCATTTCAGCATTTTCACTGGGTGAAAAATGTTGGAAACTTTGAGCTTGATCACCTAAATCGTATAAGTTAAAACCCAATAATTGATTGGCAATGATCGCTGCACGGTGAGCACCCAACCCTAAATCAGGAGTCCCGACACCGTGACTGTGCATTTCCTGATTTTGAACAAAGATCTCCCCGACAGCATCATGCTGTACGCGGTAGTCCTGACTAATTTTCCAGCGACCGAATTCATCACATTGAATCAGTGGTTTTAGATATTTGAGATATTGCCACTCGGGACTGTGATATCCCGTTGAAGCCACGACAAAGTCGGCATCCAGATAGAATTGTTCTGCCGTGACTTTATGCTGAAACTGCAAACGGATGCCCGCGCTATGCGGTTCGGCAGCGACCAAACCCACCTGAGCATGTAAATGCGTCTGTTGAATATTTTGACCAATGCTCCGGTGATATAGTTTTTGGTAAATATCACGGATGGTTTTTGCACTGATGCCCTTATATAACAAGCCTTGTTGCTTCAGTTGTTCGGCTTTATTTTCGGGGCTTAGTTGATAAAAATGCGCGGTATAATCTGGACTAAAATGCTCTAAACCCAGCGGTGCATATTCCATCGGGAAAAACCCATTAGAACGGGTCATCCAATGCAATTTAAACTGCGCTGTTGTAGTCTGATCCTGCAAATATTGACGATCAAACAGATCCATAAAGACTTCGGCCGAAGACTGGCCTGATCCCAGTACAACCACATTACCTTTCAAATGATTTAACTCTGCATTGCAATAATTTGCAGAATGTAAGCAGCGCTCAGGATATTGCTGCTGTATGTCTTTTAGACACTGTGGTAAATGCGGAACATTCCCCGAACCAATGACCAAATTTCGGCATTGATAACGTCTAAAACGTCCATCTTGCTCAACCATGACTTCAAAGCCTTGCTCTTGGGCATAAATGGCTTTTACGGTTGATTGATATTGATTATGCTCTAGTTGGTCTGCAACCCACTGACAATAATGGTTATATTCACGTCTAGGAATCTGCGCTTGTTCTAAAAAATAGAATTTGTATAAACGCTGCTGCGCCTTTAAGTAATTTAAAAAACTAAAAGGACTGGTTGGATCAACCATGGAAACCAGATCAGCCATGAACGGCACTTGCAGCACTGTATTGGGCAATTGCATACCCGCATGCCAGTCGAACTGTGGTTTCTTTTCAAAAAATTGATATTGCAAATGATTTTGCTTATGTAGCAAACTCGCCAAACTAAGGTTAAATGGCCCTAAGCCTATCCCAATAAAATCAAGCATATTGCACATCCTTCTGTTCCACACATAAAGGATTTGGCAACTGTACATAAACCGATTGCTGATCGACTGGGGCAATCAATTCATCCAGCTCATACAAGCGCGTCAACAGATTACCCTTATACGGCAAGGTCGGCTGATACAGTAATGAATGAATCAATGAACTCTCTGGATAAACCTGATGTAAGTCCAACAGTTCATTTTGCAATATCGATATCAACACTTGCTCTGTGACATATCCAGTTGCACCAATTGCATTGATGATGCCGAATAAAGTATTACCAAAGAAATAATAGCTAAAGCGCTCATCGACAAAGGCTTTTGAACCCACGGCATGCGCTTTTTCTTGCAACTCTGGAAACGCGCTTAAGACATCACCTGCAAGTTCTTCAATATAGTAAAAGCCTTGATTGTCACGCAGCCATAGATATTTAGGCATTGCATGTTCCAGCTCAAGTAAGAGATTTTGCTGATGTGATTCAAAGGCCATTCCGTATTGATGGTACAAATACATCAGTGGTTTCAGACTAATTGCCAAAAATTGTTTAAACCAATTGATCGCAATGGTACATTGATCAAGTTCAGGTTGTTGTTTTGCGACCTGTTCAAATAAGGCATTAAAACGGCTTTTCGGCTGTGCAGGATGCTCTTGGCACAATGACGCAATACAACTCACCTGCTGCTTTTCACTGAAAGGCTGATCACGGAAGATACAAATCGTTTCTTCGACGATTTCATCATCTATGTTCAATGCCATCCAAGCAGAATCATTCACCGCTTTGAGCGTTGGGCATTGTTGTAAAATATGTTCACCGAGGCTTGAATGCCAAAGTCGATGGGTCATTTCACCACGGTGGCATTCTTTGGCCAGATTGACTCGGATTGAATTGGTGATCATCACGGATAGCGATGGTTTCAACATCCACGGCGCCGCAAAACTTGCCATGGTGCGTACAGATGTTGTTGGTGAAAATGTCCAACCCTTTTCGCCGAAGTCGATAATTTTTAATTTGGTTTTTAAGTTTTTAAACCATGCTTTTGACTGTAAATAGCGTGCTTGCCAAGGATGCAAAGGTAATAACTTATAATGCGAATAGGCATTGAGCAGTGCTTGATCTGTTTCTGATAAATGCCATTGCAATTCGCTTTTCAATTGCGTTGATACAGTTTGATCTAAAGCTGAACCTTCTTGAATATATTCTGGAGCAACCAACCAATAATGCAGTTGGCTGAGACCTTTGGCTTCTGGCGAATACCTTTCCCAATCTTCATGCACAAAACCAACCCGACTTTTCGGTGCAGGATGCATGCTGTGCCCTAAAATTAAGGCCTGTTCTGATTCAATGAAACTTTGTTCCGCTTGGACCAAGGCCTCTAAATCATGTTCACGTAGTGTCAAAAATTGTGTAAGCGCTTCACGACTTTCGATCCAACGCTCTAATAATGATGAAGCATCCAGTGTATGACCTGACTCTTGTACGAGCTGTTCAAGCAATAAACTCGCGATCGCGGTGATACTAAATGACAGTTTCTGTCCTTTATTAAAAACGTATGGGAGATCTGCAAGACGATGTCTACCAACAAGGCTGACATAAGATAGTGGTACAAATAACTGTGATTGAATGCAATCTAAAGGGATGCATAACAACGTCAAGCCTTGGCTAAACGTCAATTGTGATGAATTCTGTTGATACTTTTCCAGCAAAATACCTTTACCGGTTTCTTGTGAGTATGCATTGACAAGATGCTGCATCGCCAAGCGATTAGCAAGCTCTTTCATCTGACCATATCCTCTATTTTTAAGCTTTTCCAAGCTTTGTCATGTAATTATGTTTCTTTAACTGTGCAAGTCATGCTTAGTACGCTGGCCAGCGTGAAACTATGTTAATGATAATCATTATTATTAATAATTGCATTTTTGTGAAGATTTGCTACAGGATTGCAAATTTGGTCTTATCTCTATGTATTTAAAAATTAATTTTTTTGATATGAACTTTTCTGTTTTTATTTATACAATTTTCTGAAATGGAACTAAATGATAATTTTCTCATTTAGCATAGAACAAATGAATCGAATTGCTTATTTTTTAGCCAAATTATCACATTGTGCAACTTAAACTAAAAACCCATGTCTTTTACATGGGTTTTTATATTCTGCTTTGAACCAAGCTTTTATTTAAATCAAAGAACGAAATGTGCAGTTAAATTTTAATCATTGAAGACTTTACTGGCATCATACTGATCATGCATCTTTATTGACTATAAGCATGTATTTCATAACAAACACCTACTGATTTCTGATCCATATCCTCTATTCAGACTGGCTATACAGCATGAATGATGAATATGTACTCAAACGATTGGGTTGAAATCAATCAATTGATTTAACAACCCAATCCAAAAACTTGTGCTTATCAAAAAAGTCTGGCGCAGCATTCGCAAATACACTTTTTTCTCTGTTGTTAAATATTCCTTTGTAATAAAAAGACCTATCTGCGGTAAATTTTGACTCATCCCCTTCATGTAATTCTTTAAAGAAAATCGATAACTGCATAAATCGACTTTTAGACGCTAAACCATGTTTTTCTAATACAAAATTATAGATTTGCTCAATAATCGCTTTAATATTTGAATAAGGCATTTTGTTGTCTCTTTATTAGATCGCTCTTTCAAATTACAGCTTTTAAATTAAAATACAACTGTTCTAGTCGGATTTTAAATACCTATTTTTTATAGGTATTTTTACATTTAAATATAATTAAGCACTATTAATGAATGAGCCTCTAAACATGAAGTTTTACTAAATTTTGCTTCTGCAACTTCATGGATTTTCGTTATTCAAAGCTAAAAATAAGCCCACATTTTGGCGAGCATTTTGTACTTACTGAATTAAGACAATTTCGTCCACTATTGCAGAAACATCTTAGATACCCTGATCAAGGTCTAATTCTCAATTTGCACTTCTAACTTTGCTTTAATACTATTCACCTAAGCACTTAAAAAAGCATATAAGCGGATTCAAGAAACATTACATATGTAATTTAACTTCAGTTTTGATATAGCCCTCTTTACAACAATATTTACTATTTATTTATTTGTTTGCGGTTACTTTTACTACGATGGTTTAATCAGCTACTACGGATTTAATTAAGTTTCACTTGGCATATCTATTCAAGACTATCTAATGTATGGATGGGTAAACGGTTTGTCAGGGCTAGTAGTAGGCTTCTTAATACTTTTACTCGCTGCTTTGGTACATACTGTCTACCAAAATAATTTATATGAAGTGATGATAAAATTTATATTTGTCTTTATTACATTTATCCTTCTCTTTATTTTCAACCTGATTTTTAGGGTCTGTTGACATTTGTTGATTAAAAAAATAGCGAGATAGTAAAATTAAATCGCCAAACCCAATTTTACACTCGCTATGCCTCGAACAATGCTAAATGATCAACACTGGTCCAAGTTACTTGC
>NZ_VPDB01000111.1:0-6381 GCF_013417925.1 Acinetobacter sp. YH12218 | reverse complement strand
GAGTGATGGGAGAGAATGTTCAAGAGTGGATTCTAAATGTTCAGATAAAGACATAAAAAAATGAGCGTATTTACATACACTCATTTTTACTACATTTTACTAAAATTTGCTTAACTGACTGGCATTACCCTTATTAGGGGCTTTTTTTAATGCTTCAGTGGTTATTCAACTTCTAAATTAAAGGTCACTGGACCGTCATTAACCAAATGCACTTTCATGTCGGCGGCAAAGATGCCTGTTTGTACATGGTCATATTGACTCTTGGTGTAATCGACCAGCTGTTCATACAGTGCTTTGGCATCGTTTGGCGGCATGGCAGGGCCAAAATCGGGGCGCAGGCCTTTTTGCGTTTGCGCCATCAGGGTAAATTGAGACACCAAGAGGATACCGCCGCCGGCTTGACTGACATTCCAGCCCATCTTGCCTTGTTCATCATCAAAAAAGCGGTATTTCAAGATCTTATCGATCAGCTTTTTGCCTTTTTCTAAATCATCCGCTTTGCCAAGGCCTAAAAACACCAAAATACCGTGATTAATTTCACCCGTGATCTCACCATCGACCACCACTTTGGCTTCTAAAACACGTTGTAACAAGGCCCGCATAACTTCTTCCGAATAGAAAATTGAACATAGGGCAGGGATTGTAGCAAAGACAGCATTCTTTCGAGGCGATGTTTAGAAAATTTTGGGCTCAAATATTTGAAAATGAACTGTATATTTTTTATAAATCCAACAATACGATTGAATTTATAAAAATAATCTGTTTTATCTATTTATTGAATGCCAGTATCTTTGCGGGGCAGGAAAGGTATTTAACAGAGAGATTAAGACGATGTTTAAGCGTTCTTTATTGGTTGCGATGTTAGCAACAGCAACAGCGGCGACTCAAGCAGCGCCATTAACCAAAGACAATGGTGCACCAGTAGGCGATAACCAAAACTCGATTACTGCGGGTCCTAACGGTTCTGTATTACTACAAGATGTTCAACTCATCCAAAAATTACAACGCTTTGGCCGTGAGCGTATTCCTGAGCGTGTAGTACATGCGCGTGGTACAGGTGCTTATGGTGAGTTCGTTGCAACTAAGGACTTATCAGATTTAACCGTTGCTTCGCTTTTCAAAGCGGGGACTAAAACACCGGTATTCTTACGTTTCTCGACTGTAATTCACGGTAAACATTCTCCAGAAACTCTACGTGACCCGCACGGTTTCGCGATCAAGTTCTATACGCAAGAAGGCAACTGGGATTTAGTGGGTAACCAAACTCCAGTCTTCTTCATTCGTGATGCAATTAAATTCCCTGACTTCATTCACGCAATGAAGCCAAGCCCAATTGACAACGTTCAAGACGCAAACCGCGTATTTGACTTCTTGTCTAGCCAGCCATGGGCAACCAATATGTTGACTTATGTGTATGGTAACCAAGGTGTGCCTACCAGCTACCGCGAACAAGACGGCTTTGGTGTACATGCATACAAGCTTTATAACGACAAAGGCGAATACAAATACGTTAAATTCAACTTCCGCTCTAAACAAGGCGTGAAAGGTCTGAACGTTAAAGAAGCTGCTGAGCAACAAGGTAAAGATTTCAACCACTTGACTAACGATCTTTATAACAACATCAACGCTGGTAAATTCCCGAAATGGGATCTTTATATCCAAGTGTTAGATCCTAAAGATTTAAACAGCTTTGATTTTGACCCGCTTGATCCAACAAAAATTTGGCCTACAGATCTAGTGAAAGAAACCAAAGTGGGGACTTTAACGCTGAATCGTATGCCGAAAAACTTCTTCAATGAAACTGAACAAGTGGCATTGGCTCCAGGTAACTTAGTCCCAGGTATCGAGCCATCAGAAGACCGTCTGCTGCAAGGCCGTATCTTTTCTTACTCAGATACACAAATGTACCGTTTAGGTGCGAACCACCAACAAATTCCAGTCAACCGTCCATTAGTTGCTGTAAACAACAACAACCAAGATGGTTACATGAATGTTGGCGGCACTTCATCAAATGTGAACTACGAGCCAAGCCGTATTGAGCCAAAACCAGCGACTGCGAAAGCGCGTGCGGTTGAAACACCGCTTTCTGGCACAGTTCAGCAAAAAGGCGTGAAAGAGCAAAACTTCAAGCAGGCGGGTGAGCTTTATCGTTCATACTCTGCGAAAGAGAAAGAAAACTTAATCATGAACTTGGCTGCTGACCTTGGCAACGTAAAAGATTCGGAAACGAAACACATCATGTTGTCTTACTTCTACAAAGCAGATGCAGACTACGGTACGCGTATGACTAAAGCAGTAAACGGTAACCTTGCAACTGTAAAAGCTAAAGCAGCACAACTGAAAGACTAATTTCGATCAGTCTGAAGGATTGGTAACTAGGGTCTAGAACGTTACCTCAAAAAAGTCCTATGAAGCTCCATACCTTTCCTGCACCCTAGGGGGAGTTTCATAGGCACTCCTTAAATATTCATTTTTATGAAATGAATCATTTCTAATTCAATTCTACATTTGTTTTCTGTTGGAGTTCATCATGAAAGTTATGCAGCATTTGACTTTAGCCAGTCTTCTTGCGTTTGGTTCCGCATTCGCAAACGTGGCAATCGCGGAAGATATCTCCCCCGCTAAAGCAACTGCAAGCGATCAGATGACCTCACAACAGGAATTGATCGCAATTTTCTTTGCTGCAGCCAAAACTGGCAATGAAGAAGTCATCAATGAATTTCTTAAGCACGGTTTTCCGGTCGATGTGCGCAATGCTTCGGGTTTTACACCACTGATGATGGCGACCTATTATGGTCATCAAAATATTGTGACTCGTTTGCTAGAACAAGGTGCAGACCGCTGCGCACGTGACAATAAAGGCAACACTGCATTGATGGGTGCCATGTTTAAATTAGAATGGGCGATTGCAAAGCAATTACGCCAAGTGGATTGCGATGCAAATGCCAAAAAAATGGGGCAAAAGACTGCAGAACAGTTTGCGCGTGAATTTGGTCAAGAAGAAAAATATCGACAGTTACTCAAAAAATAGTGAGCTTGATCGCGCTCAGCTTCAGCAAAAAAATTGAAAAAAGTCGATGAATCGCGGTGATTTATAAGTTATTCCACTAAATCAATCGGCTTTTTATCAATAAAGTATGCTTTAATGCAAAGAGTTGATAAAAACTGAAAGTCTTTATGTCTCCAATCATCCAATCCTTATTAGACACAGATCTGTATAAATTCACCATGCTTCAGGTGGTGTTACACAAATTTCCGCAAACCCATAGTGTGTATCACTTTCGTTGCCGTAACTTGGATGATACAGCCTATCCACTGGTTGAAATTTTGGATGATTTAAACATGCAGCTCGACATGCTTTGTCAGTTGAAGTTTAAAGATGATGAATTGCAGTATTTACGCAGTTTACGTTTTATTAAAAGCGATTTTGTTGATTATCTTGAATTATTTCAGCTTAAACGCCGTTTTATTAAAGCGGGTATTGATGATGAAGGTCGACTGGATATTTGGGTAGAAGGCCCAATGGTTCAAGCGATGATGTTTGAAATCTTTGTTTTAGCCATCGTCAATGAATTATATTTCCAACGTATTCGTACACCCGAAGTTTTAGCCGAAGGTGAGCGCCGTTTGCAACATAAGATTGCCTTGCTGAAGCAGTATGAAGCACGGCAAAATCCAAATGATCCACCATTCTTGGTCTCTGATTTTGGCACGCGTCGTCGTTATAGTTATGCATGGCAAAAGCATGTAATTGAAGAATTAAATCAGGCTTCACCGTATATTTTCCGCGGTACAAGTAATGTTCTGATTGCCAAAGACTTGAACATTACTCCAATTGGTACGATGGCGCATGAGTTCCTACAAGCATTCCAAGCGCTTGATGTTCGTCTACGTAACTTCCAGAAGTCTGCGCTAGAAACATGGGTGCAGGAATACCGCGGTGACTTAGGAATAGCCTTAACAGACGTTGTCGGTATGGATGCGTTCCTACGTGACTTCGATTTGTACTTTGCCAAACTATTCGACGGTTTACGTCATGACAGTGGCGACCCGTATGAATGGGGCGATAAAGCCTATGCACATTACAAAAAGCTTAAAGTCGATAGCAAAAGTAAAATGCTGACCTTTAGTGATGGTCTAAATATCGAAAAAGCGTGGGATTTGCATAATTACTTCAAAGACCGTTTCCAAGTGAGTTTTGGTATTGGCACCAACTTGACCAATGATATGGGACAAACTGCGCTGAATATCGTACTGAAACTGGTTGAATGTAATGGTCAATCTGTGGCAAAAATTTCAGATAGTCCGGGTAAAACCATGACAGATAATGATACTTTCTTAGCGTATCTACGTCAGGTGTTTGACATCTCTGAAGTTAGCGCTTAAACACAGCATTAGATAAAACTAAAAAAGCCGAATCAATGATTCGGCTTTTTTATATCTAAAATATTGCTAAAGGAATGCAAAAATTCAGAATAATAGTGAAAATGACTTATGCTAAGATCGAATTTAATCGCACAAAATACAACACGAACAACGATGACAGCATCTACACTGAATTTTGGTCTGCTGATTGAAGCGGAAGAATTGGTTCCACATCTTGGTAATGAAAAACTACGGATCGTCGATTTGAGTCGTCGTTCGGTTTATGACCAATTGCATATTCCACATGCACTGCATGTGCAGCCGAAACTGTTAGTGCGCCAAGAAGAACAAGCGATGGGGCTTTTACCTGACCAAGCCGGTTTAGAACAGTTCATCAGCTATCTGAATATCAGTCCAGAACATCATGTAGTAGTGTATGACGATGAAGGTGGGGCATGGGCTGGTCGACTGATTTGGAACTTACATTGCCTCGGTTTTGAAAATACCAGTCTCCTCAATGGTGGCATCCATGCTTGGCTTGGGGCAGGCTTACCGACCTCGTCTGAAATTGAGCAATTTGAACCCGTGAGCCCATTGGTTGAAGTAAGTGCAGAGGCGCGTGCTCAGTATCAAACAGATTATGATGAGCTATTGGCTCGTGTGCAGCAGGAGCAAATCCAAGTATGGGACTGCCGTACCGAAGATGAATATACAGGCCTACGTTTGGCTGCGCGACGCGGCGGTCACATTCCGGGGGCACGACATTTCGAATGGAGTACTGCCCTTAACCGGGAAAATCATTTAAAATTGCATCCTTTAGAACGCACACAACAACGCTTAGAACAATTGGGATTCAATTTAAACGAACCTGTGGTGGTATATTGTCAGTCCCATCATCGGTCGGGCCTAGCTTATATACTGGGACGTTTACTCGGTTGGAATATTCGAGCTTATGATGGTGCGTGGAGCGAGTGGGGCAACCGACTCGATAGTCCTGTGATCACCGGAGAGTTGCCGTCTTGAGCCTTACATCTCAGTTAAAAAAACAAATTTTTATTCAAGCTCAGCGTGTTGTTCCGCAGCACAAATTATCACGTATCGTGGGTAAATTGGCTGCGAGTGAAAACCCTGTGGTGAAAAATGCTGTGATTACCGCATTTAAAGCACAGTATGGCATCGACATGTCGATTGCTGAGCAAAGTAATGCCCTGAAATTTAAATCATTCAATGAATTTTTCACTCGTTCTTTAAAAGAAGGCGTACGTGTAGTTGATGCAAATGCCAACAGTGTTGTTTCACCCGCAGATGGTGCGATTTCACAACTAGGTAAAATTGAAAATGGTGACGTATTTCAGGCCAAAGGGCAGAAGTTCACCGTTGAAAACCTGATTGCCGATCCACAATTGGCAGAGCCGTTTAAAAATGGGCAGTTTGCTACGGTTTATTTGTCACCAAAAGACTACCACCGTGTACATATGCCATTTGCAGGAACATTGACAGAAACCCTGTATGTACCGGGTGAATTGTTCTCAGTAAACCAGACCACTGCTGAAAATATTCCGGGTTTATTCGCTCGTAATGAACGCATGGTCTGCTTATTTGATACAGAAGTTGGTCGTATGGCGGTCGTACTGGTAGGTGCAATGATCGTGGCAGGTATTGAAACCGTGGCTACAGGTAAAGTTAAACCGACAGGGCGTTTGGAACTGAATCAACACGATTTATTCTTAGAAAAAGGTGCAGAATTGGGCCGTTTCTATTTAGGTTCAACAGCGGTTGTGTTGTTTGAAGAAAACAAAATGCAATGGGATGCGACCTTTAAAGCCAACTCGACTGTGGTGATGGGCGAAGCTATAGGGCATACCATTTAATGAATTCCCTCTCCTTTTAGGCATAGGTATCTACACAAATCCCAAGTTTTGGGTTAAATTGAAGAGCATGCTCTTCAATTTAATATCTCCCATCTTGATACACGTCTCGTCAGACGATACAACGCCCTCGTAAAGCTTAATATGA
>NZ_VPDB01000110.1:0-6602 GCF_013417925.1 Acinetobacter sp. YH12218 | reverse complement strand
AAACTTCAGGTTATGCACCGAAAGTTTCTGACGAAGTACTGAACACTATCAAAGGTCTAGGTCTTAAAACTGACTTTGATGTGTTTGTATCTTTAAGCTGCCATAACTGTCCTGACGTGGTTCAAGCACTTAACTTGATCGCAATTTACAACCCGGGTACAACTGCAACCATGATTGATGGTGCATTCTTCCAAGAAGAAGTGGAAGAACGCAAAATCATGGCTGTACCAATGGTATTCCAAGACGGCAACCACATCGGTCAAGGTCGTATGACCTTGGAAGAAATCATTGCTAAATTAGACACCAACTCTGCCGCAAAAGATGCTGAAAAGTTAAATGCCAAAGAAGCCTTTGATGTTCTTGTGATTGGTGGCGGCCCTGCGGGGAATACTTCTGCAATCTATGCAGCACGTAAAGGCATTAAAACAGGTATCGTGGCTGAACGCATGGGCGGTCAGGTCATGGATACGATGGACATTGAAAACTTCACGTCGATTCAAAAGACTCAAGGTCCTAAGTTTGCTGCTGAAATGGAAGCACATGTACGTGAGTACGGTGTGGACATTATGAACTTGCAACGTGTATCTGACATCAAAGGTGCTGACCAAACAGCTAATGGCTTAGTTGAAGTGACTTTAGAGAATGGTGCAAAACTTGAATCTAAAACAGTGATTCTTTCAACAGGTGCACGTTGGAGAGAAATGAACGTTCCGGGTGAACAAGAATACCGTACACGTGGTGTTGCATACTGCCCACACTGTGACGGTCCATTGTTTAAAGGTAAACGTGTTGCGGTGATTGGTGGTGGTAACTCAGGTGTCGAAGCGGCGATTGACCTTGCAGGTATTGTGGAACATGTAACACTTGTTGAATTTGATACCAAACTTCGTGCTGACCAAGTCCTTCAAGACAAGTTAAACAGCTTACCGAATACCACTGTGATCATGAATGCATTATCTACAGAAGTGGTTGGTGATGGTTCACAAGTGACTGCACTGAACTACAAAGACCGTGCAACTGATGAAATCAAAACGATTGAATTGGCAGGTATCTTTGTACAAATCGGTTTGTTACCAAACACTGATTTCTTAAAAGAAACAGCAGTTGAACTTTCAAACCGTGGTGAGATCGTAATTAACGAACGTAACGAAACCAATGTAAAAGGTGTATTTGCTGCCGGTGACTGTACAACAGTACCTTACAAACAAATCATCATTGCAACAGGTGAAGGCGCGAAAGCTTCATTGTCTGCTTTTGATTACATCATCCGTTCGGGTCAATAAAAGAAAGGCCAGTGTGTTTCGAGAAACACGCTGGCCGCGCTGAATGTTGTCATTTGAATATTATTTTTCTTAATATTCTCGTTTTACAGGAACTTTGGATGCTAACACCGGAGTTCCTTTTTTTGTCTGCAAAATTAGGATTCAAAAATGTCCCCACACATTTTGAATCCTATTCGTTGCCCAGCTATTTTTGTTTTACAACCTTATTTTTATACTTTCCCCAAGGTTGTTTCTCTATAAAATATAAAGCGGAGTATGCAATTAATATACCAATCACATCACGAATTTAAGATTTAAATAAATTCAAACCTTTAAACTTCTCCAATAAATCAGTTTGGCTTTCTATATGCTCCGGATGTGGAATAATGCACTCAATCGGACAAACTGAAACACAAGTTTGGTGCTCATAGAAACCGACACATTCAGTACAACGTGCGACATCGATTTCATAAATCTTTGAGCCTTCATAAATAGCGTCATTGGGACATTCAGGTAGACACATGTCACAATTGATGCATTTATCTGTAATCAACAAAGCCATAAAGCGAACTCAAGCCTGATAAGCTAAAGATGAAGCCGAAATATCTACGGTCGAATTGGGTAAATTACGAATCAGTAGGGCATAACGCATATCCACATCGGCAGGCACAGGAATATCAACGATATGACCTGAACCTTTGGCATCGTCAATCAGATTACCTTTTTTATCTTTCATTTCAGTTAAAACGAAGGTGATATTGCCTGAAGTGGTCATCAGTTCTAAAGAATCACCTACAACAAAACGGTTTTTCACTTCGATTTTAAGAGAGTCGCCATTGCGTTCTAAAACTTCACCTACAAACTGTTGATGATCAAAACGTGAAGAGCCGGTTTCATAGTTTTGATATTCACTATGTACATGGCGGCGTAGAAAACCTTCGGTATAACCACGGTTCGCAAGACCTTCAAGTTGTGACATGAGAGCTGGGTCAAATGGTTTACCAGAAAGGGCATCATCGATGGCTTTACGATAAATTTGAGCGGTACGCGCACAGTAGAAATAAGACTTGGTACGGCCTTCAATTTTTAAAGAATGAATGCCCATTTTGGTTAAACGGTCAACATGCTGTACAGCACGCAAGTCTTTCGAGTTCATGAAATAAGTGCCATGTTCATCTTCTTCGGCAGCAAACATGTCTTCTTCATTGCGTTGTAATAAAACCGGCTCGCCGAATTGGTGTTGTTCTAGGGCGTGTTGCTCATCGGCATTTTTATTATTGCAGCATGATGATTCTTTAATTTGTGTGACTGGAATAACATCACCAGTTTCATCTTCAACTGCATCGTGAATTTTATAATCCCATCGGCATGCATTGGTACATGCACCTTGGTTTGCATCACGTTTATTCATATAGCCAGAAAGTAAGCAACGACCGGAGTAAGCCATACATAATGCACCATGTACGAAAACTTCAATTTCCATATCAGGTACATTGTGTTTAATTTCTTCAATTTCTTCGATTGATAATTCACGTGACAGAATGACACGTGTCAGTCCCATATTTTTCCAAAATTTAACCGTTGCCCAGTTCACCGCATTGGCTTGGACAGACAAATGAATGGACACTTCTGGAAAATGTTCACGCACCATCATGATTAGACCAGGGTCAGACATGATCAGTGCATCAGGATTCATGGCAACCACAGGTTCAAGGTCACGGATGAAATTTTTCAGTTTTGAGTTATGCGGTTGGATGTTTACCACCACATAAAACTTTTTCCCTAAGGCATGAGCTTCTTCAATGCCAATTTTTAAATTGTCATGGTCAAAAGCATTATTGCGCACACGTAAGCTATATCGCGGCTGACCTGCATACACGGCATCTGCGCCATAAGCAAAAGCGTAGCGCATGTTTTTCAATGAGCCAGCAGGTGAGAGGAGTTCGGTTACGTGTTGAATCGTCATGTTAATAAAGGCATAAAAAATTTATGGCTTTATTGTAGTGATCTAAAAAAAGGTTTCAACCAAGTATTTTAGTTGGGTTTTCAAGATATTCCGTTTTCCAAATGTTTTAAAATTTGGCAATCATTAATTTGGCTGGTTTCATTACAACTGGCACGGAGCGTACTTAACTGTATTTTAAAATTTTCTAATTCTTTAATTTTTTCAGAAACTTGACGAATATGATTATCAATTAATTCATTCACAGCATGACAGCTTTGTGTAGGGGATTGCTCAAGTTCAAGCAGGGTTTGAATCTCGGTGAGAGAAATATCGAGGTTTCGACAGCGCTTAATAAAAACCAAACGTTTGTACATTTCTTCATCATAATAGCGATAATTGTTGTCTGCGCGGAAGCTAGGTTTCAGCAGTTTTTTCTTTTCATAAAAGCGAATACTGTCAACGCTTACCCCAGATTTGGTGGACAATTCTTTAATCAAATAATGTTTTTGTACGTTCATGCTTGACCTTGGAGTGAGTCCATAGTTTTGAATAAGAATAATACAAATCCATTGATTTTTAAATTGGAGTACATTTATGGCATGTACATGTAGTCATGAGCCAGCACCAAGCAAACCCAACAGTAAATTTCGTATCGCGCTTTGGATCGCCTTAATCATTAACGCCATGATGTTTTTGGTGGAACTGATTGGCGGGGCTTATGCACATTCTTCTGCGCTTTGGGCGGACTCGTTAGATTTCTTTGGTGATGCTGTTAATTATGGAGTTTCATTTGCCGTGCTAGGCGCCAGTTTATATTGGCGTGCAACAGTTGCCTTGGTTAAAGGTTTTGTCATGGCAGCGTTTGGGATCGTGGTCATTGCCAAAGTGCTCTATGCCTATGCAAATGGGATCGCACCTGAACCGATCACCATGGGGGTGATTGGTATCTTGGCTTTAGCCGCTAATGTCATCTGTGCATACGTCTTATATGCCTTCCGTGAAGGTGACTCCAATATGCAATCCGTTTGGCTATGTAGCCGTAATGATGCGATTGGTAACGTCGCGGTGATCTTGGCGGCTGTTGGGGTATTTGGTACAGGCAGTCTATGGCCAGATTTGATTGTGGCCGCAATCATGGCAATTTTAGGTTTAACGGGCGGTTATCAGGTGATTCGAAAAGCACTGCAAGAGCGTAAGCAAAAAAATATTCTGAGTACCCCTTGCTCTTAAATACTTACTCTTAAATCCACCGTTAATGGCATTCATTTCAGCAAGGTTTTTAACGCAGAGGAATAGTCGTTAAATCGCTAGTTGATATTAAAATAGCAGTCAGTTTTATACGAAATTTTCCTGACTGCTAATTCGATAAATCATCTGAAATCAGACTGTATTTAATGGGGTGCTGAGGTTTTATCTACAGACTCCAATTAAGTTATGCTTTACAATAGCGCGCGAAAATCATGTTTAAAAATTAGGTTTTCTACCTTAAAAGCTTTATGTTTAGGCCTCATTGGTGCATCAGGTAAATTAAATGTCGAAAAAGCAAGACATCATTAACGTTGCGCTCCAACTCTTCAATTCTTATAGCTATAACTCGATTGGTATAGATCGAATTATTGGGGAATCGGGCGTTGCTAAAATGACGTTTTATAAATATTTCCCCTCTAAAGCCAAATTAATTGAAGAATGTCTCGTGATTCGAAATCTTAATTTACAGGAATCACTTGAAGCTGCTATTGCAAAATGTGATCCAGAAGACCATCTTTCGCATATTAAAACCATTTTTGCTTGGTACGATGCTTGGTTTCATACTGCAGATTTTAATGGTTGTATGTTTCAAAAAGCAGTAGAAGAAATATCTAAAGTTTATCCGTCTTCATTGCAACCTGCGATTGACTATAAAGAGTGGCTTAAATCAAAATTAAGTACTGCCTTACAAAATCTGGGCATTCAGCAAACTGAACAACTCGCTGCATTTCTGAGTAGTATTTTGGATGGCATGACCATCCAAGCTCAAATCGACCCCAACCAAGTGCATTTAGCAGATTATTGGAAGCGAGTTGAAACCTTAATTCGTTTGGAGTTGACCGCTTAAATTTGTTTGTAGGCATCTAGGTTTTAAATCTAGCGACGACTTATTTGTATTGATTAACAATCAATTTTTTCACATGACTTAAGATTCTAAGAAAAATAAAAAGCGCGATTATTTGGGGTAATCGCGCTTTGCTGACAAATGTGCGTTCAAATCATTTACTTTGTTAGCTTAAGTCAATGATTTGGTTTTCGAACGTTTTATACGTTTTCTCTCATTTATACTTTTACCCTCTGAATGCTAAATTCATTCGGTTTTTTCAGCAAAATAGACAGACTTGTCTGTTTTTTTTTGAATTATAGGGGATCTTAGGTGAATTACAAGACAGGAAAGAAAGGGTTGTGTGTTTTTTAATCTAGCTTAAGTTTAAATTAATCTACTATTTTTAAAGATAATATTAAAAAATTAATCATTAAGCTCGATGTAAATTAGATGATAAAACTATTTTTACACTTGTGTGAATGACGTTGCTTGTCGGATGCAAGTGCATGGTCTAAGACCATTTTGTGAATATTTTATATGCAAGAAGTATTTAGTGAGTGGGTTCTCAGCTTTTTATTTTTAAGTGAATTTTTGAATCGTGGATTTTACATAACGAAACATCTTCTATGGTTTTAAGCATTAAGTTTATTGATGAATTTGACTAAACTAGCAGCAA
This sequence comes from Acinetobacter sp. YH12218, assembly GCF_013417925.1. Taxonomy (NCBI): domain Bacteria; kingdom Pseudomonadati; phylum Pseudomonadota; class Gammaproteobacteria; order Moraxellales; family Moraxellaceae; genus Acinetobacter; species Acinetobacter sp. YH12218. The sequence continues at coordinate 645 of NZ_VPDB01000110.1, read as the reverse complement.
AATTATTTCCATGATTACAATTTAGAATTTTTATTATGTTAGGCAAAATATTTGCTGTATTAGAACAATTGGGTCTATCCGCCCAAAAACGTGCCATTCATGTGCAATTTTCCAATCCTGCGTTGAATGAAGAGCTTTTTATTCAACGTATTGATGGGGAGCATGTCTTAAACCAAGGCCTGCAAGCGACTTTGATTTGCCTATCTACTAATGCACTTATTCCACTAAAACAATTTATTGGCGTACAAGTTGCCGTTGATCAAGTGACCGATCAGGGCGAACTCTTCCGCACCACGGGTATTATTACCGAAGCCACCCAAGGGCAGAGTGACGGTTCACTCACGCTGTATAAACTCACTTTAGAAGATGCAACATCGCTGTGGCATAAGCGCCGCAACAGCCGTGTGTTTATGAACAAATCGGTGCGTGATGTCAGTGAGACTCTTTTTAAAGAATGGCAAAGCAAAAGTCCGCTCTTTGCTGCCAGTCTAACGCTAGATCTAAGCGGTTTAAGCCAAAACTATGATGTACGACCTTTCATCATGCAGTCGAATGAAAGCGATTATGACTTTTTAACGCGTCTTTGGCGCAGTGAAGGCATCAATTGGCTCATCGATGAAGCGCAGCTGAAAGCACCACATTCCT
>NZ_VPDB01000109.1:0-6645 GCF_013417925.1 Acinetobacter sp. YH12218 | reverse complement strand
TTGTTCCACTTTAGATATTTGTTTAAGATGAGATGTAACTCATTGAAATGTGTCATCATATTCGTCGTCAGAAAACAAGTATTATGCCATTATTTCAATGAGTTATCTTTTTTTGTCGTGTACAAAGTTATTTATTATCAGATTGCGCTAGGCAGTTAAATGCAGGGCTGTCAGGAAATTTTGCCAGAGAGTTGCCAACAGTTCAGATCTGGCTGCCAATTACGTAAGTAGATTAAGGTAAATTGAACCGCGTATTTTAACTGTATTTTCAGAGTGATTTCAGATCACTACGTAGCTAGGGCTTTTACAGATCGAAATGATAAAGTCATAAATTGCTTTTCAAAAAAAAAGAAACTAATATGTTTCTTACAGGACCTAAAAGCAATAAATGTATCTACAATGAATAAGTCTTTACTTCAGCAAATCAAAAAAAGACGAACCCAATTGGGCTTAAAGCAAGTTGATATGCAATCCCGTACAGGCATTTCAAGACAGCAGTACCAAAAACTGGAAAGTCAGGGCAACCCTCGATTAGAGACCTTAGAAATTATAGCGGCAGGATTAAATGCTCAACTGATGCTCATCCCTGATGATAAGGTTCATTTGATCAGACAATTATTGAATGATGAAATTAAAGTCACTATTGAAGATCAGGATGACTTAATGACTAACCCATGGAAAGGTCTTCTCGGAGGAGAGGAACCATGAATACTGTTGCCGTCCTGAAATTAACATTACATCACGGTATCGTTGGATACTTGGCAGGATTTCAGAGCGGAAAAAATATTCTGGTTTTTACAGATTCTTTCCGCTCTGATCAGCAACGCCCGACCTTGAGCCTGCTGACTTCCCCCTTGTATCCTCAAGCGGATAAAATTTTAGAAAAGACCTATGTTACACATCAGCGCTTACACCCCTTGCTATCAAACTTGCTACCAGAAGGTGCATTACGCGAACTGATTGCACAAAGCCTCAAAGTACATATAGACAATGAATTTCAGTTATTGGCAGCTTTAGGTCATGATTTACCTGGAGCACTCATTGCGACTCCATTAGATCCAGAAGAAATTCCAGATGAAATAAAATTCAAATTGCAGATCTCTAATCCAGATCAGATCTTAAAGCAAGAGATCCGAACAGATAATAAGTTTTCCTTGGCCGGCGTCCAAATGAAGTTTTCCATGAAAGCCAAAGATGGGCGTTTTACACTAGTCCAGGCAACGGAATCGTCTCTACTCGGGGACTGGATTGTCAAAACTCCTTCTTCCAGACATGCTTTTGTTCCGCTAAATGAATATTCTATGATGAGCCTTGCAAAAATGGTCGGAATAGATGTCCCTGAGATTCGCTTGGTGGATATGGCACTCTTACAAGACCTTCCACCATTAAATTTACCCCAAGAGCAATATGCTTTTGCAATCAAAAGATTTGATAGACAGAATACTGCTGATACTACAGAGCTTATTCACATCGAAGACTTTGCTCAGATCTTCGGTGCATATCCACAGCAGAAATACAGCACCACAAATTATGAGCAGATAGGAAAGATCATTTATCAATTTTCAGATAACAAAATTATTGATATTCAGCAATTTGCCAGCCGCTTACTTGTCAATATTTTACTCGCCAATGGAGATGCGCACTTAAAAAACTGGAGTATGATTTATCATGATAAAAGTGCACCCAGATTATCTCCCGCATACGATATATTAATGACCAGTGTATATATTGAAAATGAGCGTCATTTCGCATTAAATCTTGCCAAAAATAAAGATTGGTATTTAGCTGAGATGAAACACTTTGAAGAATGGGCTGAAAAAGTCGGTGTTCCATGGCGTGTTATTGAAAAACAACTTCACGCAATCATGGACAAAGCACGGTCAGTATGGCCAGTGCTATTACTAGACTTACCTATGATTTCTATTCATAAAGAAAAATTAAGAGAACATTGGAAAAAATTGCATCCAGACTTTCAGATACTTACAGATGATTAGGGTAATCTGAAACCAAACTAAAATTTCTCAAACAAGTTCATCACGTCATTTTCCGTCAGTTTCGCTTCGCCCTCATGATCGGTACTTAGAATAGACTGTGCCAGTTCTGCTTTATTTTGCTGTAAGGCAAGAATTTTTTCTTCTATGCTTTTATTGGTAATCAGCTTATACACAAATACTGGCTTGTCCTGTCCAATCCGCCATGCACGATCTGAAGCTTGATCTTCAGCAGCAGGGTTCCACCATGGATCATAGTGAATGACCGTATCTGCGGCAGTTAGATTCAGACCGACCCCTCCTGCTTTCAGACTGATTAAAAATACTGGCACTTGTCCAGACTGAAATGCTGTAATGACTTCATCTCGCTTTTTGGTCTTTCCAGTCAGCTTCACATAGCCAATTTCTGCGTGATGGAGCTGTTGCTCAATCAGTTCCAACATTGAGGTAAACTGAGAGAAGATCAGAATTTTTCGCCCCTCCTCCACCATTGGAACGACCATATCCATCAACTGTTCAAGTTTGGCAGAGTGTGCCTGCCCGGTTTTCACTGAATCCAGCTTTAGTAAGCTAGGATGGCAGCACACCTGACGTAGCTTCAGTAAGGCATCTAAAATTTGAATTTGACTACGTTTAAAGCCTTTTTCTGCCACAATTTTCTGAATATTTTCCTGCATCGTGGCACGAACAGCCTCATATAACTTGGATTGCTGGTCATTCATATCAATATTGACTTCAATCGTGGTTTTTTCTGGCAATTCTTTGGCGACGTCAGTTTTCAAGCGACGTAAAATAAAGGGTTTAATGCGGTTTACCAACTTTTGCCTTAACTGTTCATCACCGCGTTTTTCAATCGGATAGCGGTATTTTTTATTAAAGATTTCTTGTGAATATAAAAATCCTGGCATCAGAAAATAAAATATTGCCCACAGCTCACCCAAATGATTTTCCATAGGTGTACCGGTTAGACATAGACGATGTCGTGCTTTTAATTGCCGTACCACCTGTGCAGCTTTGGCACGCGGATTTTTGATATTCTGCGCCTCATCCAAAATGAGTTGATGATATTCATATTGCTTTAGTTGCTCTTCATCTCTCGCCAGAAGCGGATAGGTGGTTAACACAATATCATAGTGCGGAATCTGCTCAAAATACTGATGGCGATCGGGCCCCTGTAGCAGCAATACCTTGAGCTCTGGGGTAAATTTCTCCGCTTCTTTGAACCAGTTATGCATCAGCGATGTGGGTGCAACAATTAAGGCGGGACTATCCTGCAAATATCCAGCCTGCTTTTCCATGAGTAAATGGGCTAAAGTTTGTGCTGTTTTCCCCAAGCCCATATCATCTGCCAGAATCCCGCCATGCTGGGTTTCCCTTAAAAACTGTAACCAGCCTAAGCCCTGCTGCTGGTATAGACGCAACTCCCCCTGAAAACCTTGTGGTGTTGGCAGTTGTTGCTGATAGCCTTGTTTGAATTTATGTACAAATTTCTGCAGGCGATCACTGACCTGCCATGTCATCCCAGGATTATGCTGCAATTCTAATAATTGACTCGCATCATAGCGATCAATACTGCGCTCTTCTTGCTGTAAAATGCTCTGCAGATGCAATAATACCGGCTTAATATCCCTAGCGGATAGCGCCAAATCAGGTTGATCAACTGCAGTTTTCACGGTGAAAATTTGACTGTCATGCAGATGAATAAAAGTCCGCGGATCAAGTAAATCAGGATTTACTCGCACCAAAGCTACGAGCGCATCAAGTAAATTATAAGAATTGCCTGCACTGTCTTGAACCGTCGCCCCGATATTGAACCAGTCCTGCTGGCCTTCAGATTCAGTGATAGAAATATTTAAATTTTCAACATATTGCAGGTTAAAGGGGCTGTTTTCCAGATGCTCTATCTGCCAGCCCATCAACTCAATTTGATTGATGGGCATCAGCTGTTTGATCCAGTCTCCATAGAAAGCAAAAACCATAGAATCGAGACGTTGTTTATCCAGTTTTAATTGCTGGTCATAACTAAGATCTTTCACCCACTTCAGTGATTCGACCAATAGCTGTAAACGCTGGATTGACTGTTGTTCCTGAACTAAGTCCCGAAGCTGTCGCACCATTTTGTCATGCTGCTCACCAATGAAACTGTCACCTGATGTACCTGCTTTAATTCGCCCGCCTGCATAGGAGAATTCAATTTCAGCACAAACAGACTCCTCCCATTTCCAATCAAATTTATCTAAAACACCGAAGCGTAAAATTGGCTGGGGATTACCCTGTAAGACTTCAATCTCTTGAAGAAACCCAGGTTTCGGCAAGTTATGTATCGTTGTAGATTGATGGGTAAGCTGCTCAAACTCAGTCAAAACCGTCGCAGGCATCTCTGGCATCCGCCAAAGGTAGTACAGTAAATCCGATGTATATTCACTATAGAGTTGCCCTACCGTATTCTTGTGAATATCGATATAACAAAGTGGCTGACTTACAAGAATTTGAAGATGTGGATTCGATTTTAAATTGAGTCGAACATTTCCATTGACCAACTCAAAATCTAAGTGCTCAATCTGTTTTTCAATGCTCTTTTGCCAAGAAAATTCAAGCTGATAGCTTTGTTCTGACCATGTAAGTGGAGCATCACTTTTTTGTTTCCAATAGACATCACCACTCTGAATGAAAGATTTAAAATGCTCTAAGACAATGCCTGATATATCAAGACTATTTCCATAAGAAAACTCATTCTGATTGAGCTTGGCATAATAATAAATTTGATTAAATAATTGTCGCTTCCCATCAGGCAAAGACAGACGTTTTTTTAGAATATTGCCATATTCAGTATAAGAACTGACACCTGTGATCGTCCCACTTTTATTACGTCTACCTTTGCGAACCTCAAGTTTTAACCCGAATAGACCTAAAGGCTGATCTAAATAATAAAGTAAATAATTACTCGTTGTCTTTTGCTGCTCTAACTGGGTATGTTGTAAATACTGCTTAAACTCACTTAACCAGCGTTGTGCTTGATTAATTGCAACCCGATCTTTTTGAGTGTGAGATGATGACTGAGAGTCAACATAGCTCTTCAGATATCCTTCTCGATATTCTTGATAAAATAATTTGGCTAAAGCAGCAGCATGTTTACAGTTATATCCAACCGGACAAGTGCAGTCGTCATCAATTAAACGGTCCTTTTTAAGATTATAGGTAATTGCAGTATCGTAATAATCTGTCCCTTCAATTTGGGCATACATCGTGACATCGTCATTTTCCTCAAAGAACTCAATCGTTTTCCTATCAATGTGTTTAGCATAGCTCTGGCTGCGCTGAAGAGTTGCAGTACTAAAGCGAGATAGAAAATTGATCAATGAGGACATAATTACCAGACACTAAAAATGTTTATACAATTATAACGGACAAAGCTGTCATTTCAGAATAGTAGGGCTTTGTTGCACAAAGATTTATAATTTGAAGCATCCCCCCAACTCACTCAAATTTAAATTATAACTCGCTATCTGGTAGTGAACTTTGGTGTTTTTTCTATTGGCTGGCGTAAATACTTTTAAGCTGCCTGAGGTATCAGCAAAGGCAGAGCCCTGCCCATCGACCCCATTGCTTCAGACTACTGGGGCCAGATATTCCAGATTGAACTGATAGCAAATCCCGGTTCCTCGTGACACCATGCAAAATTAATAGAGCTTAAAGCAAGTTGTTAGACTCTATTAGATTGTAAATATCTAATTAGACTTCTTTAATTTAATAGTATCTTCAGTCGGCTCTGTTGTATAAGTATGTAAGCATCTGATTTAAATAAATTTAATTTTGGATCAAAAAAATAATCAAAACTTTTAAAATCATATAGTTATGAAATCTTTATGCAACAAAGCCTATTTGATATAAAACTGTTACACAAAATTGACAACATGTACAGAATTCTGTACATTTTAGATTGTAAAGTTCGATCACTATCATCTAGTCAGTAGCGTTTTAACACAGCTTACTTTATGAGGGAGAAATATATGCATGTATTTACATATACAGACGCACGTAACAACTTAAAATCTGTTTTAGATAAAGTTATTGATGATGCAGATGTCGCTTTCATTACAAGAAAAGAAGGCGGTCATGCTGTAGTAATGGGACAAGATCATTACGACAGTTTAATGGAAACGTTGTATCTCCTTTCATCTCCAAATAATACCACTCGTTTAAACGAATCAATTGCTCAATTACGCGCAGGTAAAACCAAACAAAGAGAGTTGATTATAGATGACGAGTCGTAATGTCGAATGGACTGAAAATGCCTGGGATGAATATATCTATTGGCAAACACAGGATAAAAAGATACTCAAACGTATCAATACCTTAATCAGAGAATGTCAAAGAACACCCTTTGAAGGAACTGGAAAACCAGAACCTTTAAAAGCAAATCTTTCAGGATTCTGGAGCCGTAGAATTGATGAGAAGCATAGATTAGTTTATGAAGTGACGGATGAACGAATTTCCATTATTCAATGTCGGTTCCATTACTAATAATGATATACGCTGAATTATCAGGAGACTTTCCCTTGGGAGATTCTAGGCAGCCAACTTATAAAAGTCTTCGGCCATTTGATTTGGTGTCTTAAAACCCAAACCCTTTTGAATTCTTCGATGATTATAA
>NZ_VPDB01000108.1:0-6845 GCF_013417925.1 Acinetobacter sp. YH12218 | reverse complement strand
GAATAAGGATTTAATCATTAAGCAGCATTGGATAGCTGCGTCGGAGTAGGTTTGATTTCGCCCTTGTTTGCCTTTTGATGGAGCATACCATTGCGTAGCAGGATCAAACCAAATGGCAATATTTCCGCGACTCATGAGTGCTCGGTTATATGCGGGCCAATTAGTTGTGCGGTAGATTTTGTGTGTAGGCTTCTTCATTTGAAAATTATATCGCTGAAAAAGCCTTTACAGATAGGTTTGTGCAACAAAGCCACGATGATATGTAATTAAATCAATAGCTTTGTTCTTCAACTTGGATTTCAATTCCTGACTGATATATCCACGATCCGCATAGAGCTTTGTTTTTAATCCGTCTACCAACTGTTCAACTATTTTAATATCTGCTGTATGCCCATTGGATAAAGCTATACGGACAATCTCTCCTGGTTGATTCATGATTAAATGCAGCTTACAGCCATAGAACCAGCCCATAGAGCTCTTGCCTCTAGATGCAATTTTAGCTAAAGATTTATGTCGCTGAATGCGTTGATTTTTACATACTGGCAGTGTGGTTGAATCAACCCATAAATAAGCGTTTTGCTGATCTTTCATCAAAGCAAAATGCAAAGCATGTAATGCTAATTGATGTGATTGAATCAGATGAATCATGCATTGGTAACAAGGTAGGCTTTTAAATAAATGACTATTATCTTGTCTTAAAGATGCAAATAATGCTTTAAAGTTGTTGAAATGTGAACATTTATACCAAATGGCAATAAAGACGATTTCAGAAAGGCTCAATACGGATGAGCGCACTCTTAAGCGTTTTTTTCCTTGTTTTAGAAAATTCCAATAAGTTGATTCAAATTTTTGAAAGAAATCATCAATTGCACAGAATAAAGTAATAAAATCAAACATGGTGACTAGAGTTGTGAGTTTGGTGTGGTAACTCAACTGATGGCTCTAGTCATCTTTTTTTCAAGTCAATTTCTTATCCAAGATTCAGGTTAATTTAGGTGTGGGAAATATATGTGAAGTATAAGCTTTTACTATAGTTATTTGATTTATAAGCAGTATATAATAATAAAATTAGCCTTTTAGATTATACAAATAAATTTAATTAAAAACGATTTTAAAATTCGGTACGGTTCACTTATGAAAATTCAAAAACTCGTTCTAGCTACGATCCTTGGGGTTACATGTAGCATGTCTGCTCAAGCAGCAATACAGGTAAAATCAGGGAATAGCACAGTTGAAAAAATCCAAGCCCCTTTATTGAATTTACAAGCAAAAGCGACACTTTTAGGCTTTGCTAAGAATGAATATGAATTAGGTATGGCTTATTACGAAGGGAAAATTGTTCAACGAGATCCACAAAAAGCAGCTGAATGGTTGTTAAAATCGGCTAACAAAAATTATGCACCTGCAATGTTTGTGGTCGGTAAAATGGCATTGATTGGGGATGGCATACAACAAAATATTCAAGCGGGTAGTCAATTGATTCAGGCTGCAGCAAATAAAGGTGACAAACAAGCGCTGGCCTTTATTAACGAAAGTAAGCAATTAAAGGCAGTAGATCAAAAAAATAACGCAGTATCCAAAAATCAGAATATGCATAACGGAATGTGCTCATATCAAGATTTTTATATTCAATCAGCAGGTGATCACGATCGTGCAAAACAGCAGGGCAAGAAAGTTAAAGATATCGAAGAATATGTGAAAGGACCTTGTAAAATTAACATCACGTATAGCAAAAATAATCGTGTTGAAATTAATGCGAATTTCCGTGCAAATAATCAAAATTATGATGCCTATATGGTCACTAAATTAAATGATTCCTGTGATGACGGGATCTGTGGTATGGCGATCAATAGTCCTAAACAGCATCTTACGGAATACGATAGAATCACGTCATACAATAAAAAAGGTGAAGCAATAGATACCAATGAAGATGATGATAGACGATTATTAAAAACTCGATTTAAAAGTCATCAATCCTACTGTTTTGAGGCATTCTGGGCACATAGTGGAACTGTGTTCTGTATGAATTTGGAAGGGAATGATGTTTATCAACATGAAAGAGCTGTGCCATAGTCGATATTAAACAGAGTCAGATCCTGCATATACTCCGATATTCGCATAACCCAGTCCCAGGATGCTCAGCTACTTCATATTTTAGAACGTCACATCAGACGTTTACTGCAAAAATACAAAGCTCAAGGCCCAGCTCATTAGTCCATGCTGCACGTGGCCAAACCAGCAATTCTAGGCTTCCTGAAGAGCTCAGACTTAAGTGCCTCAATCTGGTCGCTGAACAATTCCATGGTTTCGGACCATATCATGGCTGCTGTAGTGGCTTATTGCTTGAATCCCAATAAGCCAACTTTCCCAAATATGCTAAAAGGCTAAGTGGATTTCATCGAACTCAGGTTAAGTTATTTCAGCTCTTCAAGAATTACAGAAGCTGCTATATCGTTCAAATCTTGACAGTCATTACCAGTCATTGTATTACCACGTACAAATTCTACTTTGCCATAACGTGAAATTTCATAATGACGTCCTTGAATTAAAGTATATCCGATAAGAATGTTACTTATATTTTGTAGATATCCCTGCATTCCTTGAAGATCATTAAAATTATAGGTGGAATCACTTGCTACTCTTCCCCATCTACTTTCAAGGTCTTTTTGTAAAGGAGAGTTAATTGGATAGGTATTTAAGTAAAAATATTCTTGATTATTTTCAACGCGTTGTAATTGTAAGCACTTTGAACCTGCAGGGAATACTTTATCCTTAACTTTTTCATAAAATTCATTATAAGTTAAGTTATATGGATTTTTAACTGTGCCATTCCATAAGCTAATATCTGTTGCTATATCTGGAAGCGTAATATCTGAAGAAAATTGATCCATATATTCTGTGACTTTTTTATGACTCAAATCAATTACTTTCCATGTAATAGTATGCTCTAACGTTGTTGGTTTAGAAGTTGCTGATAAAGGCTGTTGAATCCAAATCTGTTGATCTGGTGAAAGATTTTGTATTTGATAGTTTGCAAGATATTCTCCATAAATTGGATGAGTTGCGCCTGATTTATATAAATTATCATTTGTTACAGCGACTAACGGAGGTTCTCCTGATAGATCCATATAGTTTAAGTCAAGTCCAGAAACAGTTTTAAAGTAGCCTTTGCCATCAAAAAAGGTGGTTTGTTGATGTTCTACAATAGTTTTTAAGGGTGCTTGGCTATTTTCTTTATATGGATAAGGAAGGAAAGCTGACCATGTGGTCGTGTTAGAATTATTATTACCTGTATTACCTGTATTACCTGTATTACCTGTATTACCTGTATTACCTGTATTACCTGTATTATCAGCAGAGGAATTACCGCCTCCACCTCCACATGCAGTGAGTATAATTGCACTTAAAATTGCTAATGAAGTATATTTAATTTTCATAAAGAATCTCTAAATTATTAATTTATCATGTGAAATTTCTAGCATTTATATCTTAATTGTTTTTATCAAAAAATAAAGAAAATTCTTAGATTAGCATTTGAAGTGCAACACCATGTTGTTTGATCCTAGACAGTATCGTGGACAACCAGCCCCTCTAAACTTTTAATATATTTCTGTTCAAAGGCTTCTGGACTTAACCAGCCGTTTGCAGAATGTCTTCTGACTCGATTGTAATAAATTTCAATATAGTCAAACAAGACAGCATTCGCTTCTTTTCGAGTCGAAAACACACTGCCATGTACCACATGGCCTTTTAATGTATGAAAGAAGCTTTCAGTCACTGCATTATCCCAACAGTTTCCACGTCTAGACATACTCTGAGTACAATCATTTTTCAGTAACAGCGCTCTAAAATCACGACTACAGTACTGTGAGCCTTGGTCCGAATGAACCATAACACCAGTTGGATAACCCTGACGAGCCATTGCATAGTTAAACGTATCACACACCAACTGGCGGTCTATTCGATGGCTGGTTTGCCACCCCACGATACGACGGCTAAATAAATCTAGCATCACACATAAATACAACCAACCTTCTTTAGTGCGGATATAGGTAATGTCTGTTGTCCAGACTTTATTAGGCTGAGTAACTGTAAATTGGCGATCCAACAAGTTGGGTGCTGTAGGCAAACGATGGGTTGAATCAGTCGTATGCTTGTATTTACGTGCAATCCTGCTACGTAAACCAAGCTTTTTTAGCATCCTTCCAATAGTACGTTCGCTCATGTTGTAACCTAAATCATGCATGTCATGTACTAATGAAGGTGCACCCAATCGTGCATAATGCTGCCAATATACGGCTTTTAAGTCATTATATTTCTGTGCCGTATTGGCTTGACGTTTTCGCCAGGCATAATAGCCTGAAGTGCTGACACCTAGGTATTTACAGGCAGAAGATACAGTGACTTCATTCATATCTAGATCTTGAATTACCGTGTACTTTTCTTGGCATGATCTGTTAGAAAGTACACATGCGCTTTTTTTAAGATGTCATTGGCTTCCTTGAGCTGTTTGACTTCTTTCTCTAATTCCACGATCCGCTGTTGTTCTGGTGAAAGTTGACGTTTGCTTGAACCTGCCGGATTGGTTTCACGAATCCATTTATCTAATGTTGAATAACCCACACCTAATTTCTGGGCGATTGCAGCTACAGACTCGTGTGAGTTTGAAAGTGCATAATCAATCGCTTGCTGTTTAAATTCGGGACTAAAACGTTTAGCCATTTCTTGAATCTCCAAAGATTAAAGTTACGTTATCTTTAGAGGGACGTGCTGTCCATTATTTTGTCTAGGATCATGTCCGAGGCAGACACTAATGTGTATTGTCGCTTCCGACCGTCAGCGGACTGTTCATCACATGAGAACACCCATCGACGCGCTCCTTGTACTTTGAAATACCGATCTTTGACCCATCGGAGTGCTTTGCGAGGGTGGCGACGTACCGCCCATCGCCAGAGCATTTCCCACACTGCGCTGTCTACCTGGTTGAAAACCTTCTTGGCAACGACATAACTATGATAGTTGGCCCAACCCCTTAGAATAGGGTTGAGCAAACCGATCAAAGTGGCCTGTCGTGTCGCTTTGTTTGCATTGATTAATGCTCGCAGCTTATCGAGATGAGCACTGATGTTTGCCTTTGACGGCTTGATCAGTAGCTTGCCATTGTACTTGCGTACGTTCCACCCAAGAAAATCGAACCCGTTCCCTATGTGCGTGATTTTGGTCTTTTCCTGAGAGAGCACGAGACCGCGCTCCGCCAGAAATTCAACCACGGCAGGGCGAACTTCATTTTCGAGCCACTCTTTAGAATACCCCGTGATGATGAAATCATCCGCATACCGTACCAGTTGCAGCTTTTTGCCTGTCCATTTGGCGTTAGGGAACCTCTTCGCCAGCATCGTTTCCAGTCCGTCCAAGGTCATGTTGGCCAACACCGGGGAGATAATACCTCCTTGCGGTGTTCCGGAAAGACTGGGAAACAGCTTGCTTTGGTAGACGTAACCGGCTTTGAGCCATTTCCGTAGAATCACCTTGTCCATTGGGAGGTTGGCGATCATCCAGTCATGGCTGATATTGTCGAAACAGCCTTGAATGTCACCCTCTAGCACCCACTCCGCACTTACTTTTCTTGACAGCACACCAAAGCACTGTGCTGCAGCATCCGCGGTTGAGCGTTGTGGTCTGAATCCATAAGAGTTCCGATCAGCGGTGGTCTCCGCGATGGGTTCCAAAGCCAGCAGATGGAGCGCCTGCATGGCCCGGCATTTCATCGTGGGTATCCCGAGAGGTCTCATCTTGCCATTTTTCTTCGGAATAAGGACTCTCCGAAGCGGAAGGGGCGTGTAACCTCGCCTCTTCAACGACATCATCGCACCGGTCTTGGCCTTGGGTGTATTCCAAGTCACCTTGTCGACCCCAGCCGTGTTTTTGCCTTTGTTTTCAGACACTCGTTTTACGGCCAATGCTTTGCCACTAAACGAGTGAGTCAGCAGCCATTGCAGAGCTTTCGCCTTGTTATACCTGCAGTCTTGTACCGCCTTCACAATACGCGCTTGCAGCCCTCTGACATGACGCTGTACAGCAATCCAATCGATGCTGTCCCACGATGTGCTGGAAGGCGCACACGCTGATACTGCTGCGTTCATTTGCTCTCCCTCCATTAAAAGGGTTCTACACACTCTCTTGTGATGAGAGACCATAAGGACGTCAGCCCGCTTTCGCGTGAGGTAATGTTTCAACCTCTATCCAACCCATTACAGACTGGCATTCGCTTTTTCCTCGTTCCTTCGCCCGCATCACCATGGGCAGTTTTTGCAAACTGCTTTCCCAATGGGGGTAATACGGGATTTCCACGTTCCGCTTACTGAAGTACATCGGCTTAGGTGCCTGCTATCGACCGGGAGGCGTATGGGTCACGAATGCGTAGTAGAAAGACGCGATTCCCACCTCCATTACCGTTTTGGTTCGAGCGTATTAGCCATTTCCGCTCGTTCAATTTAACGATCGTTGCGCAGATTCACATGTGTTCACCATACCGATTATCTAGCCCTTGTCCGGCTATGGCTGCCAGAAGAGTACGCCTCTCACGATTGATACCCCGCACCTTACGGTGCCTCGTTACATTGTCGAAGGCGCTCTTTATTCAGCCTTCTAGATTCACCCGGTGACACGGGTGGTTCCCGCAGGGGGAACAACTTCATTAAGCGACTTCGTGTCGCACCTCGACCCAATTATTGCAAATAGGTAGATTGCCATCATCCAGATAGCGGCTTAAAGCTGGCCAACGCTTCAGAGTGTAATTGATGGCCTTGGCGGTGGGAGAACTCGATGGCACTGTCAGATGATGT
>NZ_VPDB01000107.1:0-6874 GCF_013417925.1 Acinetobacter sp. YH12218 | reverse complement strand
AATAATTCAAGTGAATTTGTTTGAAAGAAGAACTTTAAAAGCTTTATTTTCACCCGATAAAATACCCATAAAACAAGAGGAAGCTCAAATGAGCTTCCTCTTGTGAAAAATTGTGGGACAGCAGTGAACCCGAAGGTCCTCTTTGATTAATACTTAATTTTGACAGATTAGTACAGTAATTGGTTGTGATCGATTAGATCTTGTAAAGTCACATCGGTATTTTTCAAAGTGAGTAATTCAACTTTATCGACACATTTGGGCTATGACAACCATTTGTATAAATATCGCCCCTTGGTAGAGAGCGCATTTATGCAATTAAAAACATGGCGAGATATCGTATTTCTTATGCAAAAAGACAGCGTCATTTAAAGCAGAACTTCAAATAAACTTTATCATGATGTGACTAAAAGCTTCATGACGGCACACCTTACACGTCGGACTGTCTTTAAGAATTCATTTCTTCCCAAAGCCACAGTTTTTTGTCTTTTCATGGTTTCGCATTTTTTCTTTGAGGAATGACTAGAGTGCTTATAAATCTGAAATGATATGCCTACAGCATTTTGTGTCATATGCGCCATCGGTATAGCTAGAATTCATTGGCTCACTAGGTGAAATTTATGCAAGTAAGTTTTCTAGTACTTATGAACTGCTGACATTGTTGTCATGAGCTGAATTGTCCATGTTTGCAATGTTTTCAGCATCTATACCAATACGAAGTTTACGCCATTGTCGTCGACCTTCAGACTGATGTTTATTAGGTTTCGATTCACCTTCAGCTAATAACTTCAAACCTATAGAGTCAACAAGTAGATGTAGTCCATCAGAACTTTTTTGATAGCTAATCGCAATATCAATATGTTTTTATCTCCTGCTGAATGACCAGTCATAATTTCCCGACTTTTGATGTTACTTGATGGAACACAACTAGAAATAAAAAAGGAAATGCCCAAGCATTTCCTTTTTTAAGTCAAACAAATCAGTTTTAGAAGTTTTCGGGGTTCTCTAAACGACGAACTTCTTGCACTTTTTCTGGGTTATGTACCGCAGCTACACCATCATCTGCTTTAGTATCTATTAACGCTTCTGGGTTATAAACCGTAATAGTTTCATTACCATGGATATCTTCACCCACAATATATTGGAAGCCCTTTTTATTCATTTTATGGCACATTCTTTGGTACCAACCTTTAAAGCCTTTGGTTTCTTCATTGGGATTGTAATAAAAAGCATTCATCACAGCAGGTAAACCTAGACCACACACGAGCCCCGACATTAATACCGCAATAAATGTATATCCAATCAAAATACTACTGTATTCACTGAGTTCAGGAATATTGGCAACAGCAAGGATTAGGGCCAATGAAATACCGCCACGAACCCCACCCCAGGATAAAATCGCAAGACTACCGTTATAGCTTTTTTTGCGGAAACTTGGGAAGAATGCAAAAGATAAATAGTTTGCTGCAAAGCGCGATGCATGCAAAATAATAAACGCCACCATACCGCCTAAAATCAAGCTGATACTTAAATCTAAGATAAATAACTCAAGACCGATCAGGGTAAATAAAAAGGAATTGATGATTCCTTCCACGGTATGCCAGAAATGATTGACTTCCCGAATTTCACGATCTTGAAGGATTTCTTTCCATTTATTGCCAACAATCAAACCACCAATGACGCATGCAATTGGTGCAGATGCATGGGCGAATAAAGCGACTAGATAAGAACCACTTGCCAACAACGCTGTGGTTAAAATCAAGGACTCCATTTCATGTTTACCGCGGAGTAAACGTAAAATCCCTAAACCAAATGCCCAACCAATAATGATTGCAACAACAATTTCATATAACAGTGTTTCAAGCGTACCAAGGACGGTAAAATGCTCACCTTGCAAGACATTGAGTAAAGTCATAAACACGGCAATACACATGGCATCATTAAAGAGAGATTCGCCTTCTAATTTCACCATCAAATGATGTGGCGCACGTACCGAACTTAGTACACCTTTGACCCCAATCGGGTCGGTCGCACCTAAAGCCGCACCTAATAATAACAACACCAATAAATCAACATGATGACCAATTAAGAACTGATAACCATATAAGGCAACACCAAAAAACACCGCACAAAGCACCAAGGCAATACTGGCCAATATACTGATCGGCTTCCAATGCAAACGTAAATCTGAAACTTTAAATTTCAAGGCAGATGAGGTCAAAATAAAACAAATCACGCCATTAATTAAAAAGTCATAAAAGTCGATATGACGAACGGCCTCTTCAATATTGTGCAAATTAATCGTCACAAATTGATTGCCATTGAGCAGGCTTGCGCCCCATTGCAAAATAAAGACAAAAATTGCAGAAACAATAGGAACACCTATGGCTTGTGGAAAGCCCAAGATACGTTTATTAAAAATCGTGGTTGCAATCGAAAGTGCAAAAATAACGGTAAAAACCTGTAGAAAAAAATAATTTCCCATTTTGTTCCCAATTTTGGTGCTGTGTTGCCTACAGAGTGAGATATAGGTATTTTTAAAATAAATACTAAATTATTTAGTATTTAAAAATAAAATATTCTAACGAATTTTATCTAAATTCCGTGTATCAATTCAGTTTTTTTCACATCTTTTATCAAGATCATTTAACATAGCAAGCCTGCATAGATTTTATGCATTTTCATCATCTACATGATTTCTCCTATGCATCAGACTATTAAAACTGTTTTTCGACTCTTTTTTGCTGCGGTGATCTTTATCATTACGGCGGCCCTGATCCTCACTTGCTATAGCAAGTCACAGGAAATTTTACGTGCTGAGCACTATTTTAGTCAGGCAAAAACGATCTCACTGGATTCAACACCCAAAGAACAATTGGTTTTGGTCTCCAATAATGAATCACCCGATCGTGCGATTTTTATCATGCTGGCGAATAATGGTTATCTTGCCAAACTGAATTGTGAAAACTATGCACAAGATATTTGTCTCGATGAATTTAATCAGCAACACACCCGACAAATTCAACACCTCGATTTACTGAAAATCGGACAATTTCAATATATCCAAAATGTGAGTTTCACCAATAGCCGCACTGGACAAAAAAAACAATTACGCTATAGCGATGCCCAATTAAAACAGTTCTATCAAAACGATATTTCAGGCCTTAAATATACTGTTTTTGGCGTGGCTTTATTTGCATTTGCCGCATTGTATGTCAGCTATCGTATTGTTCGAAACTTCAAATCATTTCTCAACAAATAAGCTTCAATCTATTTTTCAATGAAAAAAAGAGGATGTTTGCATCCCCCTTTTTTTGTTTTAAATGGCTTGATTAAAGGTATCACAGCTATTGATATTGCCTGATTTCAACCCTGTCTGGAACCATTTCATACGTTGTTCACTGGTTCCGTGCGTGAAGCTATCTGGGACCACTTGCCCAGTTGCACTTTTCTGTAAATAGTCATCACCAATCTTATGTGCAGCGTCCATCGCTTCTTCTACATCACCCTGCTCTAAAAATTGGGTACGCTGTTGATTATGATGCGCCCAAATACCCGCAAAGCAGTCTGCTTGTAGTTCTTGCATGACCGAATAACGATTACCTTCAGCTTTAGACGCTTGCGCACGCGCCTGCTGAACTTGCTCAGAAATACCTAAAATCGTTTGGATATGATGTCCAACTTCATGGGCAACCACATAGGCTTGCGCAAAATCACCCGCCTGATCTTGACGACTCAATTCAGTTTGATTTTGTTCACCCGTAATGCCCATTTGCGTACGCATATCTTTAAAGAATGCAGTATCAATATAAACCTTCTGATCTGCTGGGCAATAAAAAGGCCCCATTGCCGCTTGTGCTGTACCACAACCTGAATTGACCACACCATTAAACATAACCAATTTAGGCGCTTTATACTGAGCATTTAACTGTTCTTGAAAGACTGTATTCCACGTATCTTCCGTATCGGCCAAAACAGTGCCAACAAAATCCATCGCTTCTTGTTGTTCCGGTGTTGGATTATCCAGACCTTTGACTTCAGCCGTTTGACCCTGTGAAGTCACTTGTTTAGTCGCCTGATAAGCTTGCTGCGGATCGACACCAAAAAACTTCCACGCAACAAATGCCACAACCAAACCGAGAATACTGATCCCACCCGCTTTTGCACCGCCACCACCGCGACGGTCTTCTACGTTTGAACTAACTCTTCGACCTTTCCAGCGCATAGTGATCTTCCTTATATAAAATAGTTGATATCCGTGCGTTTACAGATTAATCCTTTTGCGACTTTGGCCATACTTTTTGAACTAAAGATACGACGCACAGCACGATTAAAC
Organism: Acinetobacter sp. YH12218; assembly: GCF_013417925.1. Lineage (NCBI taxonomy): Bacteria > Pseudomonadati > Pseudomonadota > Gammaproteobacteria > Moraxellales > Moraxellaceae > Acinetobacter > Acinetobacter sp. YH12218. Next base: position 2,541 of record NZ_VPDB01000107.1, on the reverse strand, counting down.
CTGCAATAAAACCTGTCACTAAATTGATTAAAGTCGGTGTTAATGCACCCACAATACTGCCAACTGTAGGAATATGTTCTGCATAATCTACAGAGCCTTCAATAAAATGGTGTAGCAAAGGTACACCATGGGTAATGATGCCACCACCCACTAAAAACATGGCAATCGTACCTACAATGGTCAATGTCTTCATCAACTTAGGTGCAAATGCCAACAAACCTTGTCCAACGGTCTTTTTAAATTGTGACGCTTGTTGAGTGAGATAAAGTCCTAAGTCATCAATTTTGACAATCATCGCGACAAAACCATAAACACCAACGGTCATTAAAATTGCAATCACCGAAAGCACCATGACCTTGGTCCCAAATGCCGCAGTTGCAACCGTGCCCAACGAAATCACCACAATTTCAGCAGATAAAATAAAATCGGTCCGGATGGCACCTTTGACTTTTTCTTTCTCAAAAGTCACCAAATCCGTTTCAATATTAGTCATCTCTTCACGAGCAACTTCTTCTGTTTTGGCTTTTTTATGATGCAAACTATGCAGAACTTTTTCCACGCCCTCATAGCATAAGAACAAACCACCAATCATCAATAGTGGTGTAATCAGCCAAGGTGCAACCACACTGATCAATAAAGCAGCTGGAACCAAAATTAATTTATTAACAAAAGAACCTTTGGCCACAGACCAAACAACTGGAAGTTCACGATCCGAACGGACACCACTGACTTGTTGCGCATTCAGTGCTAAATCATCTCCAAGGACACCCGCTGTTTTTTTGGCTGCCATCTTACTCATGACAGCAACATCATCCAGCACAGTTGCAATATCATCAAGTAAGATTAATAAGCTACTCGCCATTATTTTTATCCTTTAGGCATTTTTTAATATTCTAATTCTATTTAACGCTAAAATTGTATTTAGTTTTTTAATAATTAACAAAATATTCACCCATTTTTCAGTCAATTGTGCTGTGTCAGTAACAATCAAAAATAGAATGCCGTACAATGGGGACATTCTTTGAAAATCAGCCGTAGCTTTGACTACCACTTTGGAACAGATAATGAGTACTCAAGATAATCGTCCAGTGATTTTGACTGGCGACCGTCCGACTGGACAATTACATTTAGGTCATTTTGTAGGTTCTTTACGTTCACGTGTAGGTTTACAAGATTCGCATCATCAACATCTTCTTTTAGCTGATGCTCAAGCCTTAACTGATAATGCTGATAACTTCGAAAAAGTTCGTCGCAATATTATTGAAGTCGCAACCGATTATCTTGCTGTAGGAATTGACCCAACCAAAACCACGATTTGCGTTCAATCATGCTTACCAGCATTGAATGAATTGACCATGTTATATTTGAACTTTGTGACGGTTTCTCGCTTAGAGCGTAATCCAACCATCAAATCTGAGATTCAAATGCGTGGATTTGAGCGTGACATTCCTGCAGGTTTCTTATGCTACCCAGTGGCTCAAGCTGCCGATATTACAGCGTTTAAAGCATCTGTCGTTCCTGTCGGCGAAGACCAAATTCCAATGATTGAACAAACCAATGAAATTGTTCGTCGTTTAAATCGTCAAATTGGTCGTGACGTACTTCCTGAATGTAAAGCTTTACTCTCTAATGTAGGTCGCTTGCCAGGTTTTGATGGTAAAGCAAAAATGTCTAAATCTTTGGGCAATACTATTGTGCTTGACGCAACTGATAAAGATATCAAGAAAGCTGTTAATGCAATGTATACCGATCCAAATCATTTACGTATTGAAGATCCAGGTCAAGTTGAAGGTAACGTCGTATTTACTTACCTCGATGCATTTGACCCTGATAAAGAAGCTGTTGCAGAGCTGAAAGAACACTATCGCCGCGGTGGCTTAGGCGACGGTACTGTGAAAAAGCGTCTTGAAGGCGTGCTAAAAGAGCTGATTGGCCCGATCCGTGAACGCCGTTTAGAATTGCAAAAAGACCCTGACTACATCATGGATATTTTAAAAACTGGTACCGATAGATGCCGTGATATTACCCAACAAACGTTGGATGAGATTAAATCTGGATTGGGTGTGTTCCACTTCTAAATTTAAAAAAATTCCATAAAATTAAGCCTTTCCAATGTGAAAGGCTTTTTTTTACAGGCACTTTTTATGAAGGTATTCACAAAATCTCCTTAGTTTTAACGTTAGGTAACATCACTTAACGTGAACACCAATGAAATGACTGACCGTTCACTCTATTATCTACTTATGTTTTAGGAATACCTAAATTCATAACATTTCTCCTTTACCGAACCTGTGTAAACAGATTCGTTGTTATACGCAATGAACACCCCAATCATTGCGTATTTTTTTGTCTGAAAATTGGCTAAGAAGAATTAAATATCCTCTATTGAAACAATAAAAAAACCCGCATTAAGCTAATGCCAGTCAGTTAAGCAAATTTTAGTAAAATGTAGTAAAAATGAGTGTATGTAAATACGCTCATTTTTTTATGTCTTTATCTGAACATTTAGAATCCACTCTTGAACATTCTCTCCCATCACTC
>NZ_VPDB01000106.1:0-7044 GCF_013417925.1 Acinetobacter sp. YH12218 | reverse complement strand
ATGGAGAAATCTAATCGGTATGTTATACCTGAGAGAAGAGTGAGGAGTTATCCAAGGGTTGTAAAAGGAAAACCTCAAAAATACCCAAGAAAAAGCCAGTCAATCTCTTAACTGACTGGCATTACTCCGAAAGGGGGCTTTTTATGCTCTAATAGAAATGATATTTAGAATATTTAAAATTATGACAAAAGAAAGATGTTTAGAAAAAATGAAATACGTCCGTGATGCCTTTTGGTTTAGTTTAGGTGCTTACGGATTAGCAGTAAAAGAACCAACAAGCCGTTATTTGAGTAATTATAATTTAACAGTATCAGATAAAGAAATATATGTCTTAAGCGGAAATGAAGTAGCTGCTACAGATTGGCTTTTATATAATATTAATTTTTCAAATACTTTAGACAATGGTTCAGCAAAAATGTTTGTTAAACAAACATTTTACTACATGATTTTAGAAACTTTCGAAGCTGCCAAAAGTTATGCTTTTGAAAATAATAAATCTGATCATTTTAGGTCACAAGAATGGTATGCCTTTGCAAGGCATCTTAGAAATGCAATTGGTCATAATGGTGTATGGTCTATAAAAGGAATTCCTAATGATTTGCCTACTACTTTTAGGAATAAAACTATTGATTTGAGTTTTAACGGTCAAGAGCTAGGCGACTTTATTGGTTGGGTATATGGATTACAATTGTGTGCGACAATTCAACTGTGGGTTGGAGAGAGTTAATATTTTGTTGTGTTGTTAATTATTTGGTTTTAATTAATCTAATATCTAACTAAGCCCTTATTAATACTATTGTGAGAAAAATATGAACTTTAATTCTATCTCCCCAATCCCTGAAGACGATGAAGAACTGCATCTGCCTGAGCTAGTGTACTGGGCATCTTTAGGTGAACTTGCAGAAGTCGAAAAATCTTTGGCGAATGGCACAGACGTAAACTCTGCCGATGAAGAAGGCTACAGCGCACTGCATGCAGCAGCAGAAAACGGCTATTTAGACGTAGTGAAGCTATTGGTAGGCAAAGGTGCAGATGTAAAGCACAAAACCCAATATACCGCTTTAGAACTTGCAGAAATGGCAGGTCATGACGATGTTGTGGCATATCTCAAAAGCCTCTAAGTCCGATTGCGCAAAATCATGATCGTGAAATCCTCCAGCTGAATCTGGGGGATTTTTTTAATGGGTCATAAAAAATTAATAGATAGAAAAAGAAAACCCCGACATCCTGTCGGGGTTTTCTTCGTATTTCGTGTTCTAGATACAACTCCTTGTCATATCTCACGTCCTGATGCAGAAACTTATTGTTATTGTTTTATGTTTCGGAAACTTCCTGTCTCCTGATAACTGTAGATTAGGCCTGTTTCATAAACTTGGAAAGCCGCAATTTTCTGCATGTCATGTAAGCCAAAACGTACAAAATTATTCTGTTACCTTTCCAAAGAAAAATCATCTGATTAATTGATTAGAATCAAAGGATTATAAAAGGGAAGGGAACAGTAAATGAAACAATGCTTACAATATTTTCGAACGCCTAGCCTCATCGTTGTCATCCTGATGACAGCCGCATGCCATGCGGAAAACACCACAACTACAGCACAAGATCAAACACCAAGCCAAGCTCAAAAGTCGGCACAAATCCAGCAAGAACAGCGCTTTAAAATACAAAAAATCGCTCAATTTAATGAACCTTGGACCATCCAGCCGCTCTCAGACGGCCGTATATTGCTGACTGAAAGAAAAGGTCAGCTAATTATCTTTAATCCTCAAAACCAGCAGAAAATACAGGTGAAAAACCTTCCCAAAGTTGCCTATGGTGGACAAGGTGGATTAGGTGATATTGCACTTGATCCACAGTTTGAAAAAAATCATCAGATATATCTGAGCTATGCAGAAGCAGGACAGGGCGGTTTTGGCGCTGTCATCGAAAAAGCCACATTAAACCTCAATGAAGCTTCGCCAAGTTTAAAACAGCGAAAAATCATTTGGAGGCAAATTCCAAAAGTAGAAGGCCAAGGCCATTATTCACACCGAATGCAGTTTGGCGCAGATGGAAAATTATGGGTGAGTTCGGGCGAACGTCAGAAGTTTGATCCTGCACAAGATCTGCAGTCAAATTTGGGTAAAGTACTGCGCTTAAATAGTGATGGAACACCTGCTGTAGATAATCCATTTCAGACCCAAGGCGAGGTTGCAAAGCAAGTGTGGAGCTTCGGGCACCGTAATCCTTTAGGCATGGCATTTGATGCAAAACAGCAGCTTTGGGTGGCCGAAATGGGCCCGAAAGGCGGTGATGAGTTAAATCTGGTGCAGCGTGCGAAAAACTATGGCTATCCGCATGTGTCGAATGGCGATCATTATGATGATCAACCGATTCCTGATCATCATACACGGCCTGAATTTGAAGCGCCTGCCATCAGCTGGACACCGGTGATTTCACCGTCGAGTTTGATGTTTTACCAAGGGCAAAAATTCCCCTTGTGGAAAAATAAAGCGCTGATTGGCGGGTTGTCGTCTCAAGCAATCGTGATTGTGGACACAGCGCATCAACCGGCAACAGAAATCCAGCGCATCGACATGAAACAGCGGGTCCGTGGCTTGATTGAAGCCAAAGATGGCGCCATTTGGGGGATTGAGGACGGTGAAAAAGCATGGTTATTCAAAATTGAGCCAAAATAGCGGCTAAAAAATAAACAAAAAAATTCAAAAAATAAAAAAAAGCCCCTACGGGGCTTCTCACATACAGGCCTGCACGAATTTTAAATCTATCAGCTAAGCCGCATAGTGCTCATCGGCATTAAATGCATTGGCTTGAATTTGAATTAATTTACGATTTCCTTGTTCTCCATTCATCCGCCAATGCGCAATTTTAATATTATCGACGATCGCAACATCGCCTTTATGCCATTGTAAAAGCAGCGCATCTTTATACATCGCATCAAAAAATTGCTGCTTTTCGTTATCGCTGCATTCAATTTGTTGACCTTCTGGCGTGTAAATTTCCCAAGTCAGCTGCATGCCGTCCGCCGTCGAATCGATTTCAATCTCTCCTCGATTTTCAAAGCAATTTTTGGCCGCCTGATGGGCAAATGGATTGGTATTATTGGCAAAAGCCCACGGCTGAATGACATGCTTTTTCGTATCGGGGTGATGAATCACCAGTGGCGAACGCTGTAAGGTCAGTTTGGCTTTTTTATCTTGTCGAATCTCTAGACTAAACGGGCTCTTTTTCAGCAATAACCGGTCAAATAGCCCCACCTCGCGCGCCGAGACATAAGAAAAATGGTTCCATGCACCGAGATATTTTTCCTGTAGATGTTTCGGAAAATTCTCCCAAATCTGCTCTAAGTTATTAAATCCTGTTTCTGCCAAATACGTCGAAGGTTCCTGACAAAATAAGGCGATATAATGCGAGCGTTCTGAGCGCACGCCGCCTTCAACATGTGGGCCTTGTACCGAGTTTTCGACTGGACCCAATTGCACTGTGTTGCGGTCGATATAACGACGGTAGTCGCCTGCGCCGAGCAAGTTCTCGCTGTATTTTCGCATCCAAGATGCAACCCAGCTGGGTATATTGGGGTTAAATGCATTCCATGGCGTAAACTGAAAATATTGTTCAATCAGTTGGTTAAATTGTTCGGGTTGCTTGATGTTAAAACCACGGAACAGCAAGATGCCATTTTCATGGATTTGTTGTAAAAGCTCTTGTCGATGCGCGCCAATATATTGTGCAAGATCTTGTGGGCTATTGTGTTCTGGAGCGGCATGAAAAATGCGGGTAAAACTATTCAGTTGTTGCTGTTGCAATTGCATAGGTCATTCTCTAATTTTTTAATTCAATTTTTATTGTTGTCGCCTAATCCCTAAGCGCTGACAGTTCGAGCTGCTGAACTCGCAGCCATTATTCTGTCTAAAATCTTTGCCGATTATAAGTACAGTTTTACTGTTGCGATGTAAGTATTGTTGATAAATTGCGATTTTTCGACGAATAGAGTGCGATTGCTGAGTGAATGACGACATGAAAAAAGCCCTCGACATCCTATCGAAGGCTTTTTAGATTCATTCTAAAGATATGACTCCTGTCATACCGATTAGCGTTCCTGCTGCATGTGCATTATTTATTTTTATTGCAAGACATCCTGTCTCTGTATGTTCTTACTATAGGCGCGTTGCTGTTGAGGCTACAGGCGTAAATACTGCAAGCGCTGTAGGTAAATGCCTACAGCAGAACGTCGCTAAATCCTGCTAGTGTAGTGATGGATATAACAACAATGAGTTTCGCGCATGCCTGCAACACAAATCGATATACGGATGCAATACAGCATAGAACAAGAACAACAGTTGATAAATGCTGTCTTTGACGCCTTACAACAGAGTTTTCAGCTGCCTCGATATGACCGCAATATACGTTTGCAAGTGCATGCCCCACATCGGTTTCAGGTGTTTGATCATTTGACGCAGCCTGAGCGTTTTACACATATCACCATCGATTGTTTTGCGGGACGAACCTTAGCAACCAAGCGTAAGTTATATCAAATGCTGGTGCAAAATTTGGTGGAATTTGGCATTCCAGCCGACCATATCATCATTACCTTACGCGAAAGCCCTCAAGAAAACTGGGGGATTCGAGCTGGTCAAGCCGCCTGTGATGTCGATTTAGGTTTTCAGGTCGATGTTTAGTCTGTGCAAATACATGGAATGTTGCTTTCACGGAGCTTAAACGAAAAAAGCCCCGACATCCTGTCGGGGCTTTTTCGGATTCATTGTAGCGGTATAACTTCTGTCCTACCGTTAAGCTTCCTGCTCATTGTCTTATCATTGTTGTTTTATGTTCAGTGACATCCTGTCGCTGTATGACCTTAATATAAAAGTAATCCAATAACGTGAATAGTGTCTATTATCCGCATCTGATGTAAGCCAAAACGTACAACACCTAAATTATCATTCTGTCCGTCGCGTCAATGTATTGCACAGCATTAAGGCTCTCGACCGTTAGATCTATGCATCCATATTGATCTAAACCGCTTTTAAAACAGCAGGAAGCTGGTTTTGAAGTGACTAAAAGCCTTATCAGTGGTGTTACATATTTTTGCGATTAATTGGTTGAATGGTGAACTAATTTATCAGACATTAAAAATTCATAATGAAAAATATACAGGGAATAAGATCGATGCTAAGAACACTTACACAACAACGGACGACATCAAAACTTCAGCTCGCATTAGGCTGCGTCATTGCGCTTAGTGCTTCAGCAAGTTGGGCAGCATCTCCACAAGAGATTAAGAAAATTGCAGAAAGTCAAAAGCAAAGTTATTTAGAGACCTTGAAAACCTTAGTCAATATTGAATCTGGCAGTAAAGATATTGAGGGATTGAATCAGATTGCCAAGGTGGTCGCAGAGCAATTAAAAGCCACAGGGGCTGAGGTGAACGTGATTCAGCCCAAAGACATCATGAAACTCGATGGTGCGCCAGACCAGACAGGGCCGATTGTAAAAGCGGTACTAAAAGGCAAAGGTAAAACGAACATTATGTTGTTGGCGCATAACGATACGGTGTATCAAAAGGGCCAATTACAAGGTCAACCGTTTCGCATAGACGGTAATAAAGCTTATGGTTTAGGTATTTTGGATGACAAGCAGGGTGTTGCTGCAGTGATTCATGTCTTGGATATGCTGAAAAAGCTGAAGTACCAAGATTACGGCACCATTACGGTGTTAATTAATTCAGATGAAGAAATCAGTTCACCCGGCTCGCGCCAATTGATTATGGATACCGCTCAAAATCAGGATGTTGTCCTCTCCTTTGAAACCGGTGGTTTAGAGGGAAGCTTGATGTTAGCCACCAGTGGGATTGGTGCGGCTTATTTAGATATTAAAGGGCGGGGTTCGCATGCGGGGGTAAAACCTGAAGCAGGGGTCAATGCCTTGACAGAACTGGCTTTTCAGATTCAACAATTGGAAAATCTATCCAATCCGAAAACGGGTTTAAAGCTGAATTGGACCGTTGCGACGGCTGGAAAAACCCGAAATGTGATTCCTGACCATGCGACAGCACAGGCAGATGCTCGTTCCTTAAAACCACAAGATTTTGCTGAGTTGGAAAAAACCTTGAAGCAAAAAGTTAAAACCAAAAAATTGGCGGAAAGTCAGGTCGAGGTCAAATTTGAAGTCCGTCGTCCACCTTTAGAAGCCAGTCCACAAGCCAAAAAATTAGCCGCAACAGCCCAGCAGATTTACACAAACGAATTAAAGCTGCCGATGAAAGTTGAAACGACCGCTTGGGGTGGTGGTACCGATGCCGCTTTTGCTGGGGTTAGTTCGAAAGCCGCGATCATTGAAGGAATCGGTATGTCTGGCGATGGATTACATTCAGATAAAGCTGAATATATTTTGACAGATTCTATCGTACCGCGTTTGTACTTGGTGACGCGTTTAATTGTGGAGAGTTCTAAAAAGTAATCGTATCCGATTGGATGAGATCTAATGAGTCATTGCCCTGAGTTTGGTTGTGGCTCATGTTAGAGCTATTCTTATGTAGCATTTGAAATGAAAAAAGCCCCGACATCCTGTCGAGGCTTTTTCAGATTCATTCTAGCGGTATAACTCCTGTCCTACCGTAAGCTTCCTGCTTAGTCTTATCATTGTTGTTTTATGTTCAGTGACGTCCTGTCTCTGTATGCTTTAACTTTATCGTGGATGATGCATGGCGTATAGCTGCCATCTGCCGAAAATAATGTAAGCCTGAACCTACAAAAGGCGGCATCTATCACGCGAACGGCAACAATTAAGCACTCACATATTGCAGTAATTTTTTGAAAATCGCTTTAACCGCTTTGTTGTCAAATTCATTCGGTTCGAATTTATCAAATGGAGCGTAAAACTCTGTCCTTCAGGTCAGAGATATAAGCGACACGACCTGAAGTGTCGTTTGATTTAACTAAGGACTATTTTCCTTGAGTTTTGATTGTTAATATAAGTACATGAAAACCCTTAAATTACGTATAAAAGACAAACATTGCAAGGTGTTAGACCAACTAGCATCAG
>NZ_VPDB01000105.1:0-7089 GCF_013417925.1 Acinetobacter sp. YH12218 | reverse complement strand
GATACGGTGATGGTATGAGTGTTGATAATTTAGAGCAAAAAATTGCAAAGCAAGAAGAACGCTTAAGACAGCTAAAAGAACAGAAAAAAGCTGCCATTGCACGTGAAAAAAAGAAAGTTTCTGATCAGCAACGTAAAGATGATACTAGACGCAAAATCCTACTGGGTGCTTGGGCGCTGAACAAGTTAAAAAATAATGAATCTTTTAAGCAGCAATTAACCGATTTTGAGCAATTTTTAAATACGGAAAATAAGACCGAAGAAAATAGGCAGAAAGATAAAGATCTTTTTAATGGATTTATTTGGGATAAGACCTAAATTTCGCATAAGAGATTTTATGTTAAAAAAAGCCAGTACATAGTACTGGCTTTTTTTAGTTTACAGAATTTTCAAGAATAGTTCTGAAAATACCACTAACTCCTCCAAAAGCTACAGACCGCTTTTGAAGTGCAGAGTAAAGATCTTCATCTATTTTTAAGCTAACACGTTTTTCCTTAGAAATTCTTTTTTCAGGATGGGGTGTTAAAGAAATTTCATGTTTAACAAATTTAGTCGCCTGATCTTTTAAATACTTACTAATACCTCCATTAGGTGTAAATATTTCCTTTGCTTGGCTATGTAGCTTCTCATCAACACGAAAGCTGATTTGAGTCGAATTAGTCATATAGTTGAACCGAATTAATATCTTCGACGATTATACTCTGGGATAGTGAAGGTCGTGTCCCCTCTTAATGGTAAAAATGCTCTTGTTTGTTCATTTATTGTGGAACACTTCTTCAAAATTTCTAGTGGATCATCAGGTATATCACCACAATTACAAATTAAATTGCTTTTTAATATATCTACAGGAACTGTTTGGGATAGATGGATTAGTTCATTTTTGTCCAATAACTCAATTGGCATTAAGAGAGATTGAAGATTTGACCTATCTTTATGAGGTTCAATAAACGTATTAATTGTAATTTTAGGATTATTTATAGAATCTGTAACTGTAGCTGAAAATGTTTTAATTGGGTTACACAGATAAAATTGATAGCTATGAGGCCAAAAATTTTTAGGAGCCGGGGTTTTATTAGCATCATTTGCTTTATGAGTACCATAAATATTTTCATAGTAATTTCTCATAATTTGTTTAAATCTAGAACATCTAGGAGAGTTATTCCATATTTCAAAAATTTCAAAACGAATATCGTCAAATGATCCTTGTGAGAAATAAGGGTAATCAGCTAATACTAGAACTATTCTATTTACATCTTCAGTTAGTACTTTTAAATCATTTTCAGACCGAATAGTAAACAACCATTTAGAATCATTTTTTCTACTTATTTGATTTCCTCCACATAAACTACAACTAGTTTCTATTCTTAGTACTTTGTTTTTACATCTCTTATTCTTGCATTCATCTACTTGATCAACCCTTGAACAAGATTTGATTTCAGATCCATCAATCAAATCATTGCCCCTAGCTCCAGTTCTCTCACCTGGCATACCAGTAATTAACGATACTAAATGTTGACCTGGGTAGCCGACTTTCATATTTGGTGTTTGTTGAGTAAGCCTAGACCATTCGACAGCTCTTTTTCTAGGAGCAATAAATAAATCTGAAAGTAGTTGAGGAACGTAATCAATACCATTAGGAATAGAAATTAAACGTGTATCAGGTTGCATATTGATTTCTATAAATAAAAAAAGAATATCAATATCTTAGTAGAATAATTTTATTATATATTTTTAAGATAGCATCTTGTACTATTTAGAGTAACATATTTAGGTTGTATATAGATGTTATCTAAAGCAATTGGATCTCGTATCCAAGTATTGCGAATGAGAAAGAAATTAACTCAAGTGGAATTAGCAAAATTAGCAAAGGTACATCGTAGTTATCTTGCTGCTGTTGAAACTGGAGATCGAAATATCAGCTTGGAAAGTTTAGACAAAATAATCCATGCTTTAGACATGGATTATGATGATTTTTTTCAAGGACTTAATCATTAATTAAGTTCAAAGATATGATTTTTAATATCAGTATGTGCTTTGATCCTTGAAAGAGATTTTTGATAGTATTCAGGATCCATCTCAAAACCTAAATAGTTTCGTCCATTCTGTAGACATGATATAGCTGTTGTAGCACTACCCATAAATGGATCTAACACTAAATCATTCTTGTTACTACTAGCTAAAACCAATCTATTAATAAGTTCGAGAGGTTTTTGCGTTGGATGAATGCGACTTCTACGTTCTTTATAAAAATCAATATCATCCCATACATCTGTAAAGCCTAATTGGGCGTTAAAAGTGATAGATAACTTTTCATATGGATATGAAAAATCTAAGATATTTTCTAATTTATTCCATAGCTCAAGAGTTGGTAATTGTTCACATATATTTTTACCAGTATAAATGCTCCACATACCCCCACCGTTAGATTTAACACCTAATAGTTCATTGATTTCTTTGGATTTTAAACCTTTCTTTTTTTGATGTTGCTTTAATAGTTCTCTAACGAATGGCTTAGAATCCTTGTAAAGAAATAGAATACTTTCAGTCACATTTGGGAACATCTTATAATTTTTAGTTGCTCTTCCTGAAACTGCTTGAATTCCTTTGTTAAGAATAATCTGCTGACGTAATTTTAAACCTAAATTCTCTAAATGAGGTAACAGATAAGAAAGTAAACGGAAATATCCAAATAGATAAAAGCTTCCGCCTTTTCTTAAACACCTATTAGCTTCTTTAAACCATAGTTTAGACCACTCGATGTAATCTTCTTCTGTTCTCCAAAGGTAATCCCATTTTTCTCCTACGACTTTGAAATAAGGAGGATCTGCAATGATTAGATCTATGGATTCATCTGGAACATTTTTAAAACCATCGAGACAGTCTACGTTTAATATTTGATTCGTCATAATAACTAGGGGTTGTAACTTATAAGTAACACTTTAACATAAAATAAAACCCTTATAAAAGGGTTTTATTTTATTTAAAGCAATCTTGAATGAAATCACTCTTAACATGACTGATTATATCTAGTTTAAAAAAAAATTCTATTTAGATCTTCTACAATTAACATAATACACCTTATACGAAATGCTTTATAATTATCCTTATAATTCAACGCTGTAGTTCCTAGTTGATAGCCCGAGTTTCCATGACCGGGCTTTTTTTATGATTTTTCATGTTCCACGCCTAATGTTTAATCAATGTTTCACAGTTTTAATTAAATAAACTGAATAATTTAGTCAGTATGATTTAAGCGTTCGTCTTGAATAAGATCATCTAATTCATCTTCTAAATCTTCAATCTTACTATTGAGAGATAAAATAGAGTTTTTTAAACGTTCATTTTCAGGAACGCCAGGATGTTTTAATTTTTTAAAAATCTCCAATAATTCGCTGCGATGAGTGCGTAACCTTTCAATGTCATTTTCAAGAGCTATCCTTGGCGTCCAGAGTGCAAGTAAACTTTGCTCATAGTCTTTGAGTTCTTCACAACTCATTGAAGCTAATTCAGCTGTAGTTCTCATGGTTTAAAATCCGTTTTGCTATGCAGAGATTTAAAAATCCGCTTTGCTGTTTCTTCTCTTACGCTTTTAGGATCTCGTAAGATGCCACCAATCCAAAGGGCGAAAGTAGGGTAGTCTGGGAAATTACTTAGGTCTGAAAGTTCAGAAAGTTTTGATAGAACCGTACTGTATTTATTAACTTGAGCATCTGACATATTACAGAACATATCTACCGTTTTTGGATCTCGTTCAGGTGCTACTAATTTGGGTTTAGGCTTCTCTTTTACCGTAAATTTAAAACCGACAACGGAACGCCCTTTTTTGACATTTTCATAAGTCAAATTGATATCAGTATTTTCTGTAATTTCATTCAATGAAGGGGTAATTACACGTTTTTTTAAATTGCTAAGATCTTGATAAGATTCTGGTAATCCAAATTCTGTTTTTAGATGCTCTAGTGACATCTCAAAATATCCAATTGTTTGATGTTTTTTTGCTAAATGATAAAAATCAAATGAATAGTCTTTTTTTAGACTGAGGACAATATCTTTTTTATATTTAGTATAGGGATTTAACTTATCAAATTCTTTTAGCATTAAAAGAACTTCATCTGGAAAACAAATAGACACACAACCATCTTCATATCTAGCTCGAATAACCCAATTACAATATGTTTTACGTCCTTTTTCATCTAAGTAACAGAAATAACGTTTAATAAGAGCCTTACTTGCATCTATAAGCGATTTATATGCTGAATGAGTTTTTATATTACATTCTTGAGCAAATTTTTCTGCTGTAATAACTATTGCATCTTTCTCAGTTGCATTTGTTGTTCTCGCTATTGGACTTGCGAGAATTAAAATGCGTTTCTCATCAATACTCATACTTTTAAAGCATTCTTGAATACTGTTCTGCATTACTACCCAAGATGGTGGATATGTTTTTTTATTTTGTTCATTCATAAATTAACTACAGTGTATTTAAGGTACTTTGAATATAGCGTACCTAAATATAGCAATTCGATTATTATTTGACTATTATTTTTGTACTTTTTTAACAATAAAGTACAATTTATTTAATGTACTTAGTTGTCCTCCAAAAGTACTTTTAAAGTCCTCCAAAAGTACTTTTTAAAGTTGATTTTGTCCTCCAAAAGTACTTAGTTGTCCTCCAAAAGTACTTTTTTAAAGTCTGAAAGCATTGCTAGACATGGGCTAGAGGAGGGGCTAAAAGCTTTTAAAAGCTTTTTAAAAGTATAAAAGGGAATTTTGTTCAAATTTGGGCTATAAAAACTGCCCTTGGTACTCGCTAAAGCTCGTACTCTATTGAAGCTCGTTTCTCTCGCTTCGTTGGGGCAGTTTTTTTCTTAACTTATCTAGTATTCAAAAAGCAAAAGCATGAATAATGCATTCGCTTCGCTCATGCTTTTTGAAAAGCAAAAGCCTCATTGTGACGCTCGTAGACACTCGCTAAGCACAATCTACTGTAATTCAGTAAAAACGGTTTATCAGAGGGGGATTAAGCGAACTTTCAATGTGACGCTCGTAGACACTCGCTAAATGCTTTCATTTGCGTTCTAAGCAATTTTATTTTAATCAACTATAGTTTCCCTATATTTTTAGTTAAAGTCGCTAAAAACCCCGTTTTTTTGCTTTTAAATGGGGTTACCAAGGCATGTAGTCAGGATTATTGTCAGGATCTGGTTTTTTGGGTTCATTTTTCTGCTGGTTTTTTGGGTCTTCACGTCTTGAAAATGCTAAAAGGTCGGGTGCTCGTTTTTCTTGCTCATCACGTTGTTCTTGTTCTTCATGCAACTGCTGTTCTCTAGATTCACGATCTTTACGGTCATTTTCGAGCTGTAGAGCTGTTTTTCGGTCAAACTCTTGCTGCACTTCCATTTTAACGCTTTTTGTAAAATCTGCATGCAATTTTTGGATTTTCAGCTCTTCCATATCTTCTGCGTATAGTCGCTTTTGTTTTTCACCATTTTGAGGACTAAAATATTTATTTCCATAATCATCTTCCTCAAATATATAACTATTTCTGATTTCCATGCGTTGAATGCGAATATATTCTTGATATTCATTTTCTCTACGTAATATTTCTGAAAGTTGATGATCTATATTTAAAATTTGATCATTCAGTTTGCGTTGTTTAACTCTAATGTTTGTTTCGTTAAATTTTTCAAAAGACTTTTTAGGCAGGTGCAACTGATTTTCTTCTGTCCATTTATTTAACTGGTTAGAATATCTATCTTTTTTTTCTGTTTCACTAAGACCAGAGATATGCTTTTGGCGATCTAGTTGGGTGTTGTGTTGGTCGATTAGGTCATTGATTTGATTGATCCATTTTGTTTTAAAAAATAAAGGCTCTTTTTTGTGTAGTTCTGATATTTCAGAACTCATTGTGTCTAATTCTGTTGTTAATTTTGATAATTCTTCGTTTTGGAGTTCAGAAAGCTTCTGAGAAATTTTTCCTAAATATTCAGCTTCAGACTGTTGGAATTGAAGTTCACTTCGTACTTTTTGCACAAGATCCTCAGATACGTTGATGTTTTCATCAAGTGCAATGACCTTTTTGATTTCTAAATTACGTCGCTTAATCTCATCATTTTTCAGACTAATCTTTGTAAATATTCCTCGTCTCCGTAGGTATGTGGCTTGAGGACCCTCGTGCTGAGTGGCTTCTAGGTCACTTTCTTGATCTTGATAACTTCTGTGATCGACACGTTCATCAAATCCATTTTGTTCCAGGTGGTGATTGCATAATTCTGCAAATGATTCTCTCCAGTAGCTTACCGTTTCTGTGCCATTATCACGACTGAAGTCTCTATATTTTTTTGCTGAAAAGTCACCATGCTCATTAATACTTCGGGTGGTGAACATGATGTGTGCATGGTAATTGCGTTCATCACTTCCGTTGCTTGTATGCGGTGCATGAATAGCAGCGTCAACGATGACACCGTATTTTTTAACGAGGTCTTGGCAAAGTTCATTAAGCATGTTTTTACGCTGTTCAGCGTTTAACTCACTTGGAAATGCAATCTCAAATTCTCTTGCAAGTAAGGCATCTTTTCTTCGTTCAACTTTTTCGACTTCGTTCCAAAGGATCTGGCGATTGAGTAACTCAGAATTTGTATTATCGGGGGCATAGATTTCTGTAAATTCAACACCAGTTTTTTTTGTATAGTCTTGTTCTTTTCCATAGAAATCACATACCAGTTTTTCACCTGAACGATATGCAGCACAAGCAACGGCTGAACGCCCATTACTTCTACTCATCGTTTTAACTGAAAAATGATATATCGCCATGTTGCTTTTGCTCTTAAATTTGGTTTACCAAATTTCACCAACCTGTATAGGTTGGTCAGGGGATTACAAAGGGGATTTACCCCTTGTCGCACCATTGAACAAAGTTCAATGGCTAAGTGCGCCCTTCGGGAAAACCACGATAGCATGGGATGTCTTGAATTTCAATTCAAACAGACCTATGCTTGAGGGGGATTCCTTGATACGGTGATGGTATGAGTGTTGATAATTTAGAGCAAAAAATTGCAAAGCAAGAAGAACGCTTAAGACAGCTAAAAGA
>NZ_VPDB01000104.1:0-7176 GCF_013417925.1 Acinetobacter sp. YH12218 | reverse complement strand
TCATGAGAAAGCCCATATAAATGGGTAGAGTACAAGTTGCTGTAGAAGCATTTTTAATTCGTCTGATCACAGATACTTTATAAAGTATTTTAATACTTTTTTGAATCCGTCAATGCGTAAGTCCTAAAGTATTTTATTAAACACATGCTAACTGGTTATAAATAAACAAACTACAAAGAATACAAAGAAAGAGAGAGTGCTTAAAAAACAAACGGTCTGTAAGTAATCAGAAAAAAGCCGATTTTTAAACTTGACTTTAATGGTTGAAACTACAAAAATGCTGTCTTTAGTTTTATATGCCTTAGATCGATCACCCTTCGAATGAGTGCATTTTAGCAATGGACTTCTTCTCTAGCCGAGAGGTTGAACAAAGCCAACAAAATATGTTTATCCCAACATGTTTTAGACCCCATATTGCTCAAACAGCAAGCAGGTCAGATTTTTTTCTTATTGCTATGAAAACTATGAAATTTGTGTGCTATAACAGAGCACACAGTTAATGAATTAACCACGACAAATGCCCTCCATTTGTGCGTGAAAAAAGATTAGGGTGAATCACGTTGGAACTTTTATCTGGTGGTGAAATGCTCGTACGCGCTTTAGCGGACGAAGGCGTTGAACATGTTTTTGGATACCCAGGCGGCGCAGTACTGCATATTTATGATGCGCTATTTCAACAAGAAAAAATCAATCATTACCTAGTGCGCCACGAGCAAGCTGCTGGTCATATGGCTGATGCTTACTCACGTGTCACAGGTAAAACAGGTGTCGTACTGGTGACATCTGGTCCGGGTGCAACAAATACCGTAACTCCAATTGCAACTGCCTATATGGACTCAATCCCAATGGTGATTTTGTCAGGTCAGGTTGCAAGCCATCTTATCGGTGAGGATGCGTTCCAAGAAACGGATATGGTTGGTATTTCGCGCCCAATCGTAAAACACAGCTTCCAAGTACGTCATGCAAGCGAAATCCCTTCGATTATTAAGAAGGCATTTTATATCGCTTCAAGTGGTCGTCCGGGTCCTGTTGTCGTTGATATTCCAAAGGATGCGACGAATCCTGCAGAGAAATTTGCTTACGAATATCCTGAAAAAGTGAAAATGCGTTCGTATCAACCGCCGCATCGTGGTCACTCAGGTCAAATTCGTAAAGCAATTGATGAATTGATTCATGCTAAACGCCCAATTATTTATTCAGGCGGCGGTGTGGTTCAAGGCAATGCTTCTGCACAGTTGACAGAACTTGCACATTTACTGGGTTATCCAGTAACCAGTACCTTAATGGGTCTTGGTGCGTATCCGGGCAATGATGAACAATTCATCGGCATGTTGGGTATGCATGGTACTTACGAAGCCAATATGACTATGCACAATGCAGATGTGATTCTGTGTGTGGGCGCGCGCTTCGATGACCGTGTAACCAATAATCCAGCGAAATTCTGTCCAAATGCGAAAGTCATTCATATTGATATAGACCCAGCAACGATTTCAAAAACAATTATGGCGCACATCCCAATTGTGGGTGCAGTAGAGCCTGTATTGACTGAAATGTTGGCTCAATTAAAGCAATTGAATGTGTCTAAACCAAATCCCGAAGATATCGCGGCTTGGTGGAAACAAATCAATGAATGGCGTCAAGTTCATGGTTTGAACTATGATAAACCAACTGATGGTTCAATGAAGCCACAGCAAGTTGTTGAAGCGTTGGATAAAATTACCAATAGCCAAGCCATCATTACTTCAGACGTTGGTCAACACCAAATGTTTGGTGCGCTTTACTACAAATACACACGTCCACGTCAATGGATCAACTCAGGTGGTCTAGGAACCATGGGTGTAGGTTTGCCATATGCTATGGCAGCAAAACTTGCCTTCCCAGATCAACAAGTAGTGTGTATTACTGGCGAAGCATCGATTCAGATGTGTATCCAAGAACTTTCTACATGTAAGCAATATGGCTTGAATGTAAAAATTCTATGCTTGAATAACCGTGCATTAGGTATGGTTAAGCAATGGCAAGACATGAACTACGAAGGTCGTCACTCAAGTTCTTATGTTGAGTCACTTCCTGACTTCCCTAAATTAATGGAAGCGTATGGGCATGTGGGTATTCAAATTGATCATGCAGATGAACTCGAATCGAAGCTTGCTGAAGCAATGGCGATCAATGACAAGTGCGTGTTTATTAACGTGATGGTTGACCGTTCAGAGCATGTATATCCAATGTTGGTTGCTGGCCAGTCAATGAAAGATATGTGGTTAGGCAAAGGAGAGCGCACACAATGAGACATATTATCTCTGTACTTGTAGAAAACGAAGCAGGTGCGCTTTCACGTTTGGTAGGTTTATTCTCTCAGCGTGGTTATAACATTGAGACATTAAACGTAGCGCCAACAGAAGATCCGACGCTTTCGCGTTTGACTTTAACCACGTATGGCGATGAGCATAAAATTGAACAAATCACCAAACAACTCAACAAGCTTGTCGAAGTTGTTAAAGTTGTTGATTTGTCTGAAGGTGCTCATATTGAACGTGAATTGATGTTAATTAAAGTCAAAGCACTTGGTTCAGCGCGCGCAGAAATTAAACGTACTGCGGATATTTTCCGTGGACAAATCGTAGACGTAACACCAACGACATATACCATTCAAATCGCAGGTACAACTGAAAAGATAGATGGTTTTATTGATGCCTTAGCTGAAAATACAATTCTAGAAGTTGTACGTTCAGGTGTTTCAGGTATCGCACGTGGCGAAAAAGTTTTAACTATCTAATTTTATATATTCACCTCACTCCTATGGGTGAGGTACTTGAAACGTGAATAATCAAACAGAATCACGGTATCAAGTTAAAGGAAACAAAAGCATTTTAGCGGAGACAGCAATGCAAATTTTTTACGATAAAGACACAGACTTATCTATCATCCAAGGCAAAAAAGTAGCAATCATTGGTTATGGTTCACAAGGCCATGCTCATGCGCTTAACCTTAAAGATTCAGGCGTTGACGTAACTGTAGGTCTACGTGCTGGTTCTACTTCTTGGAAAAAAGCTGAAAATGCTGGTCTTAAAGTTTCAGAAGTTCCTGCTGCTGTAGCTCAAGCTGACTTAGTTATGATTTTGACTCCAGATGAGTTCCAATCACAACTTTACCGTGACGTAATTGAGCCAAACATCAAGCAAGGTGCAACGCTAGCATTTGCTCATGGTTTCTCTGTTCTTTATAACCAAGTTGTTCCACGTGCTGACCTTGACGTAATCATGGTTGCTCCAAAAGCGCCTGGTCATACTGTACGTTCAGAATTCCAACGTGGTTCAGGTGTACCTGATCTTATCGCTGTTCACCAAGATGCTTCTGGTAATGCACGTAACGTTGCGCTTTCTTACGCTTCAGGTGTGGGTGGTGGTCGTACTGGTATTATTGAAACTTCATTCCGTGAAGAAACTGAAACTGACCTTTTCGGTGAGCAAGCAGTTCTTTGTGGTGGTGCTGTTGAATTGGTTAAAATGGGCTTCGAAACTTTGGTTGAAGCTGGTTATGCACCAGAAATGGCTTACTTCGAATGTCTACACGAACTTAAATTGATCGTTGACTTAATGTTCGAAGGCGGTATCGCGGACATGAACTACTCAGTATCAAACAATGCTGAATATGGCGAATACGTAACTGGTGTTGAAGTAATCAACGAACAGTCTCGTGAAGCTATGCGTAATGCGCTTAAACGTATTCAATCTGGTGAATACGCGAAGATGTTCATCCAAGAAGGTGCGTTGAACTATCCTTCTATGACTGCTCGTCGTCGTCAAAACGCGGCGCATGGTATCGAAGTAACTGGTAACAAGTTACGTGCGATGATGCCTTGGATCCAAGCGAACAAAATCGTTGATAAAGAGAAAAACTAATTTCTTGAATCAATTGATTTGAATACGAAGACCCACTCATTTTGAGTGGGTTTTTTAATATCTAAAGTTACGTGCCTTAAAAATAGAAAAGCATACTTTTCTATTTTTGCGTACCTTGGATCCTAGCGAACAAAATCGTAGACAAAGAAAAGAACGAAGTTCTGATATCTAAGTCAAAAAGCCCTTGTTTTTAACAGGGGCTTTTTTATCCCTTATAAAAGACGGCATCAAGGCTACGAGCCTCAAATGATGTAAGCGATACTTTCATCATTTTCGCGCCTTGGATCCAAGCAAACAAAATCGTTGATAAAGAGAAAAACTAATTTCTTGAATCAATTGATTTGAATACGAAGACCCACTCATTTTGAGTGGGTTTTTTAATATTTAAAGTTACGTGCCTTAAAAATAGAAAAGTAGTGCTTTCATTCCTTACGCGTCACTCAGAACAGTGTGCTGCCTCGTTGTACTTCGTACAAAACAATGTTTTGTACTCGTTCATACTTTGGATCCAATCGAACAAAATCGTAAGCAAAGAAAAGAATTTATTTAATTATCTTTTGAGTTTTATGATACAAGGAACCCAATATTAGCGTGGGTTAGAATAATGATTTTATATAAATATGTGAGTTTTGAAGCTGCTTTAACGATTTTGAAAACAAAATCTCTAGGTTTTTCACATTTAGAAGATTTTAATGACCCATTTGAATGCACTGGTTTTGGTTTTTATGATTTGGATGTACCGACATCGGTAGCAGTAGGGCATTCCGAAATCAGTTTTCTAGAAAATATGTGATTTTAAGTTTGACTAGAACTGCTTTAAATCTACTCATCTGGCCACATTATGGGGATAGTTAAAAAAGGTGTCGTGATCGGAATAGACACATGCAAAGCAGGCCTTGAAGATGGTGATCAATTTATTATTCCTTCAACAAAAGGGGAGTTGAGATATTTAAAAACAGCGCCGAAGCAGGCCAATGTGGCAAGTGTTGAAAAATTAATGTCTGTAGGAAATTCAAATATTTTAAATTGGGATAATGAAGAAGTTTTAATAAAGCATGGTTTGCTTTATAAAATGCAGGAATGGGCATACGAAGAGGAAGTACGTATTGTAAAGAATATTAGCGATGCTCAATTCGGGTATCACTTTTCTACAAAAACACATGCATATATCAATGACCAACTTTGGCAAAGAGTCCCAATTGCAAACGCGTCCAATTTATACGTTAAAATTGCCTGAAGAAGCCTTTTTTGAAGTATATTTTGGGAAAAATGCATATATTGATCTTAGAAGAAAACAAGAGCTTGTGAAGCCAGTAATTGATCATAAGAGATCAGTGTGAATTGCTGAAAGATCTATGTGTTGAATCTAATATTAGTTTGAAATGCATTTCATTAGATTTGGAAACATGGTCTTTAAAAGTGAATCAAATTTAATTTGATGGTTTTGAGTCATGGGTGGTTTCAAAACTCCTATATTTGTGTCAGCTGAGTTGAATTTAGGTTGTGATAGAGTAGGCATTATTCATGCTGCATGGAGTGTGTAATTGCAATGAAAATATCAAAACTCTCTCTCTTACTCGCTCTTTGTCTACCTGTGGTGAGTTTTGCACAAGTTTCAGATATAGCACAGTCTGAGTTAAAGCCTTTACCTGATGTTCGGATATCCATGCAGCGGATGCTTCGCTCTACTGAAGGGCGTTATTTCTTAGATTTGTATGCTGGCATATGGAATCCGCACGGGACTTTGACTGATTTGCAAGAGCCCAAACAAATTAACTTTAAAGGGACTCAAAAAGCAGATTTTATTGACTTGAACTCAGTCAATGTTGTGACTGAACAAAATGCGGTAACAGCTTATCGATTGGCAGGAACATTGAATGCAAATACAGGATCGTTTAAAGCTGAACTGACTGAACAAACGGTACCACCATCTACAAGTTATTTACAGTTTGAACCTGCGTTTAAAGCTGCAGATAAACCTATCCTGCTGTTTAAGTTTTATGGGGTGCAATCCGCAGATCAGCCCTATGGCAAGTCTCTAAAGCGCGTAGATGTAATTAATAAATCAAATGGCAAAGTACTACAGTCATTACAAGGCTTTAATGTTTTTGGGAATAGTATCGGATTCTTAGATGTAAACTTTGATGGATACTATGATGTTGTACTTTCGGATACCTCTGATGGTCGAAAAATAGAAGATAAGCGATTTATTTATTGGATGTACAATCCTAAAACGAAAAATTTTCAACGCTCACCACAATTGGAAAAAATTGCTGGCTTCCCAAAATTAAAAGGAGAGTTGCAGCAGATCGACTTTGGATCAGGTCAAATCTTTCGAGTCGATCAAGGATTGCTTTATCCAGTCAGTGAGTAAGTTAAATTTTAAAAAGCCCCATAACTTGGGGCTTTTTTTATTTATAGAATTTTCTAAAGATGAATGTAGATACTTTTAAATGAGGTAGTCAGTATTTTGAATAAAAAATCAAAGTAAAAAGAGGGTTGAAAGAGAGGGACTGAATTTTAACATACATGATATTTCATGTAATAAATGAGATTCTAAAAATTTGAAAAACAAAAAACTGAAATTTAAAGAAAGAAAATATGATTTACAAAAGCTTAACATTGGAAACTAAGACGTGTTTCAAAACCTGTAATTTAATACAAAGGCTCAGTATTTGGTGACGTAATTCTTGTATTGCGTTTCAAAAGACATACCTGAAAGTAGTGATTATACATTCGAGATTCTATTTAAAAATAAAATTTAATCGGCCTTTACTATTAATATAGTTGAATATTCAAATATTATTGGTTTGTTTGAAAATTAATTTGAACTATTTCGCAAATATTTGGTGAAATATGTAACAGTCTATATTATTTTTAATATGGTTAAGGTTAATAAAAACAATTAGATATGTTATGCCTGAAAATAGGGATATGAAAAAAATCCCCAAAATTTGGGATAAAGAGGAAAATTAAATAAAAACATAAAAATTAAAAATATTTAATATATTACAAACACATAATTTAAATATTTGTAAAAAATAATATTACATGGATATTCGTGTGAAATTTCCATATTAGGTTCTTTTTTTCTCAACATGATTAAGAATGAGTCAGCACCTAGGGGAAGTGAAATTAATTGGATTTGGCTTTGTTGCACAAACCTATCTGTAAAGGCTTTTTCAGCAATATAATTTCAAAATGAATAAGCCTGCCTCTAAAATCTACCGTACAACCAATTGGTCATCCTATAACCGAGCCTTAATTAACCGAG
>NZ_VPDB01000103.1:0-7515 GCF_013417925.1 Acinetobacter sp. YH12218 | reverse complement strand
GATACGGTGATGGTATGAGTGTTGATAATTTAGAGCAAAAAATTGCAAAGCAAGAAGAACGCTTAAGACAGCTAAAAGAACAGAAAAAAGCTGCCATTGCACGTGAAAAAAAGAAAGTTTCTGATCAACAAAGAAAAGATGATACGAGACGTAAAATTCTACTGGGAGCTTGGGCTTTAAATAAATTAAAAAATGATGAATCGTTTAAGCAGCAATTAGCCGATTTTGAGCAATTTTTAAATACGGAAAATAAGACCGAAGAAAATAAGCAGAAAGATAAAGATCTTTTTAATGGATTTATTTGGGATAAGACCTAAATTTCGCATAAGAGATTTTATGTTAAATTTTTTATATCAAAATTTCAAAGTGTACTGATGAGTACACTTTGAATGGGTTCTAATACCCGAATTTCGTATATGAGATTTTATGTTAAATTTTTTATATCAAAATTTCAAAGTGTACTGATGAGTACACTTTGAATGGGTTCTAACACCCGAATTTCGTATATGAAATTTTATGTTAAATGATTGTTAGAAATGCCCCTTGATCGAGGCATTTTCTATAAAGAATACTAAAAACTAATTAAAGCCAACCAAGTTTCAAAACAAGGCAGTTCTCAGCAATCATATTTTTAAATTATATAACTCCCAACTGAGCTTTTGCTCCAACGATAAGGCTTTCATTTTGAGTTTCTAAGGCAAATAAACCATACATCAAAGGAGAGGCCGCTGCTCTTTCTAAAGTCTGTTCATATAGTTTATTCCAAACTTTACCCCCTAGTTTTTCATACTCGATGATTAGAGTTTTGAGGCTTTCTTCTCCAAACAAAGTTACATGCCCAGCAAAATCAATCGCTGGGTCATCTATATGGGCTGTTGACCAATCAATAACGCCTGAAACAGCTCCATCCTTTGAAGCTAGTACATGCCCAGCATATAAATCGCCATGTATAAATTGGGTGAAATCTGCCCATAGAACATCATTATCCAACCATTTTCTGTAGCGGGTTTCCAATTGCTCACTTATACCAATTTCAGATTTTACTAACTGCAAATTGTTTGCTATTTCAGGTCTTAAATCTGAAGGTTTCATAATTTTCAAATCATTTTCCCGAACTTCTTTTTCAGGAATACTATGGATTTCAAATAAGGTTTTTGCCAAAGATGTTATGTATTTCGGGCTATCTTTGTCCATATTCCAAATTATTTCATAGGTTTCAGCATCCAAATTTAAAACAGGATTATCTTTAAGTATGGGATAAGCCACTAATTCTGTAGATGAAATTCTCCAATCAGGAACCTCTACAGAAAGATATTTTTTTACCAATTCTAAAATGCGTTTTTCTTTCTTGATTTGTTCCCTCATGCCATCACGACGAGGAATACGCAGCAACCATTGTTGCCCCTTTGTATCAAGAGCAAAAACGACCTTAAAATCAATGCCCATTTCATTGAAATTCATTTTGTCCGTAAGCAACAAGCCGTGTGCTTCAGCAAGTGATTGAATATCTTGAATTGTCATTTTTAATTTCCTTTAAAGAGTTCAATAATTAATGTTCGGATTAGATTGGCTATCATTAACAATCTCTCTCAAAAGTCTTGATGATTTTGTGGTCTTTGATCTCGTAGATAATGTCAGCAATATTATCGACCAATTGCTTGTCATGAGATACGAAGATAATAGTTCCTGCATAGGACTTCATCATTGTTTCTAATGCGGCAATACTTTTTAGGTCAAGATAGTTTCCTGGTTCATCCATAAGCAAAATATTATATTTTCCTAAAAGCATTTTGGATAAAAGCAGTTTGATGATTTCACCTCCCGATAAGTCGGATAAGTTTTTTTGAATATCATTCGCTCCGATCCCCATTGAAGCCAATACTGCACGAATTTCCGCAACTGTGTACTCGCACTCTTCCTGCATAAAGGAGAGCACAGATTTATGCGTGTTAAATTTATATCCTGTTTGTGTAAAGTAGCCAATTTCAGCTTTTGGAGATATGGTTAATCCATCAGCACGTTCTGATATCATTTTTAACAAGGACGTTTTCCCTGTTCCATTCGATCCAGTTATAGCGACTTTAGCGCCAAGCGGTATTATAAAGTTAGCGTCATCAAAGATAGTACGGCTACCAAATTTTAAGCTCAGACCATCTGCCGTAATCGGGAACTTATTGTGCAGTTCTAGGGCTGAACTTTGACGAAAACGAATAGAACGCAAATGCTCTGGTGCTTGAATATCTTCTAATGCAGCCAAACGCTTTTCCATACTCTTAGCTGCCTGATACAGTTTTCTTTGCTTGGTGCCAGTCATTTTTGCATGCCCAAGTCGTCCAGCACTTTCGGTAGAGTTTTTGGATTTTTCTCCTTTTTTCTTATTGTCTAATCGATTAGCTTGCTGGCGTTTTTCTTGCACAGCAGATTCTAATCGCTCCCGTTCCTTCATCATCAGCTCATATTCTACGGCTTGGTGTTGTCGCTCTTCTTCTTTTTGACGCAAGTAATCCGAGTAACCACCCCAATATTCCGTAATTTTACCGTCTTTTAACTCCCATATCTTGTCTACAACCATATCAAGAAAATATCGGTCATGACTGATAACAAGTAATGCTCCATCAAATGCTTTAAGTTGACCAATAAGTAGATCTATTCCATTGAGATCAAGGTGGCTGGTTGGTTCATCCGCTAGAATGCCATGTACTTGTTGGGAAAATGCGGCAGCAATTTTTGCACGAGTTTCCTCTCCGCCACTCATTGTGTCGTTTTGTACATTGGAAACACCAAGGCGAGATAACATTGCCCGGTCTTCGACCGTTTCTATTTCGATTCCGCCCAGTTGGCTGATATGTGCAAAATCACCAAAACGCTGTAATGTCGCTTCGGCTAAAACAATTTCGCCATTAAGTACTTTGAGTAAACTACTCTTTCCTGCTCCGTTATCACCCACAAGACCAATACGGTCATAAGAGTGAATTTCCAATTCATCAATATCCAAAACATCACGCCCAGCATAATCCAAGCGTATGTTTCTCGCTTTAATAATTAAACTCATTTTTATTTACTCCTGTTTAGCTCTTGAAATTTTTTATGCAGCAAACAGGATTTAGGTGAAAACAAAAGCTAGCATCACAGTGTCCTCCCAAAAAAAAAGCTATTCATCCACAGGGTGGACAAATAGCTAGTCAATTAAGTTATAACTGGAAACTATGCACTAAAAGCATACTTATAAATTAAGCATACTTTTACTTTATATATCCGCATATATTCTTAAAGACACAACAAAAGCCCACCATTATAAAATAGTGTCACTATGCAAATAGTTGTGTCTTAACGAATGCGGATAGAATGCATAAACTTACCTAAAAAATAAAATTCAGTTTTATGATAACTTTACTGTTAAAAGAAGTCTAGACAACCTTGTTTTATGCTTGGATATAAGGCTTATTTTAAAATAATAGTAGTGAAGATTTTCTAAAATTAACATAATACACCTTATACGAAATTTGTTATAATTCTCGTGAAAATTCAACGCTGTAGTTTCAATTTTCTAGCCCAGTCGTCAATGACTGGGCTTTTTTTATTACTTTTCACGTTCCACGCCTAGTCTTTAATCAATGTTCCACGATTTTGATTAAATAAACTGAATAATTCAATCTGCAGAATTTAAGCGATTATCTTGAATAAGATCACTCAACTTACCTTCAAGCGATTCGATTTTATATTTCAGAGACAAGATTGAATCTTTTAAACGTGAATTTTTAGGTGCATCCGGATTCTTTAATTGATTAAAAACCTCTAATAATTCGCTGTGATGAGTGCTTAACCTTTCAATGTCACTTTCAATAGCCATTCTTGGTGTCCACAGAGCAAGTAAACTTTGCTCATAATCTTTGAGTTCTTGATGACTCATTGCATCTAATTCAGCCTTAGTTCTCATGGTTTAAAATCCGTCTTGCTATGAAGAGCTTTAAAAATCCGTTTTGTTGTTTCCTCTCTTACACTTTTCGGATCTCGTAAGATGCCACTAATCCAGAGGGCAAATGTCGGGTAGTCTGGGAAATTACTGAGGTCTGATAGCTCAGAAAGTTTAGATAAAATAGTGCTGTACTTGTTAATTTGAGCATCAGATAAATTGCAGAACATATCTATAGTTCTTTGATCTCGCTGAGGCGCTATTAATTTTGGCTTAGGTTTTTCTTTCACTATAAATTTAAAGCCAACTACTGAACGCCCTTTTTTTACATTTTCATAAGTGAGTTCAATATCTGTATTAGTTGTAATCTCATTTAATGAAGGCTTCATTACTCGGTCTTTTAAATTACAGAGTTTGTCATAAGATTTGGGCAAACCCAGCTCATTTTTTATATGTTCTAAGGACATTTCAAATTGTCCCATTGCTTGATGCTTTTTAGCTAAATGATAAAGATCGAATGAGTAATCTTTTTTCAAACTTAGTACGATATCTTTTTTATATTTTGTATAAGGGTTTAATTTATCAAACTCTTTTAACATCAGTAGAACGATTTCAGGGAAACGTATAGCTATCCCTCCGTCTTCATAAGTGCAATCAATCACCCAATTCGACAGCACCTTTTTTCCTCTTTCATTGTTATAAGAGAAATTTCTTTTAAGTAGATTCTTGCTGGCTAGTTCTAACTGCGTATATGCGGAATGCGTTTTAATGCCACATTCTCTAGCAAACTCTTCTGCCGTAATCATAATTCGGTCTTTTTCAGTTGCATCAGTGGTTCTAGCAATTGGGCTAGCAAGTATTAACATTCGTTTTTCATCAATGTTCATACTCTTAAAGCATTCTTGAACATTGTTTTGCATAACAACCCAGCTCAGAGGATATGTTTTTTTATTTTCGTCCATATAACTACAACCCCAAAAAACTAACTAACTACATTGGTATTTATGTAGCTTAAACATACATTGTCGTTTATTTTTTGACTACTATTTTTGTAGTTTTTTAACAAAACTACAAACTTTTTCTTGTAGTTTAATGTCCGGTAAAAGTAGTTTCTATGTCCGGTAAAAGTAGTTTTTTAAGTCCATTTTGTCCGGCATTTGTAGTTTAATGTCCGGTAAAAGTAGTTTTTTAAAGTCTGAAAGCATTGCTAGGCGTGGTTTATAGGGGGGTCTAAAAGCTTTTAAAAGCTTTTTAAAAGAATAAAAGGGAATTTATTTCCAAAGTGAGTTATTAAAACTGCCCTTGGTACTCGCTAAAGCTCGTACTCTATTGAAGCTCGTTTCACTCGCTTCGTGGGGGGCAGTTTTTTGCATATATGATCAAGGATTCAAAAAGCAAAACATGAATAATGCATTCGCTATGCTCATGCTTTTTGACGAGCAAAAGCATCAATACTTCGCTCGTAGACACTCGCTAATCACTGTCCCCAGTAATTCAATAAAAAACGGTTTTTCAGAGGGGGAATAAGCAAACTTTCGTTGTGTCGCTCGTAGATACTCGCTAAAAGGCTCTCATTTGCGTTCTAAGCGATTTTATTTTTATCAACTATAGTTTTACTGTATTTCTATCAAAAGTCGCTAAAACCCCCGTTTTTTTGCGCTTAAATGGGATTTCTAAGGCGTGTAGTCATGGTTATTGTCATTTTCTGGCTTTTTAGGCTCATTTCTCTGCTGTTTTTCTTGTTCTTGGCGTCTTACAAATGCCAAATGTTCTTGTTGCTCTCGTTCTTGTGCATAGCGTTGTTCTTGTTGCTCTCGTTCTTTACGTAACTGCTGTTCTCTAGATTCACGATCTTTTCGGTCGTTTTCGAGCTGTATTGCTCTTTTTTGGGAAAACTCTTGCTGCGCTTCGGTCTCAATTTTTTTTGTAAAAGCCGCATGCAATTCTTGGATTTTTAGATCTTCCATTTCTTCTGCATATAGTCGCTTTTGTTTTTCACCATTTTGAGGACTAAAGTATTTATTTCCATAGTTATCTTCTTCAAATATATAACTATTTATGATCTCCAGTCTTTGATCGCGTACATACTCTTGATACTCAGTTTCTCTGCGTGATATTTCAGAAATTTGATGATCTATATTTGAAATTTGATCATTAAGTTTTCGTTGTTTAACAGTGATGTTCGGTTCGTCAAATTTTGCAAAAGACTTTTTAGGCTGGAGCAGCTGATTTTCTTCTGTCCATTTATTTAAATGATCAGAATATCTCTCTTTTTTTTCTATTTCACTAAGACCAGAAATATGCTTTTGGATGTCTAGTTGGGTGTTGTGTTGGTCGATCAGGTCATTTATTTGATTGATCCATTTTGTTTTAAAAAATAAAGGCTCTTTTTTGCGTAGTTCTGATATTGCAGAACTCATCGTGTCTAATTTTGTTGTTAATTTTGATAATTCTTCATTTTGGAATTCATAAAGTTTCTGAGAAGTTTTTTCTGAATACTCAGCTTGAGAGTATTGAAACTGAAGCTCACTTCGTACTTTTTGAACAAGATCCTCAGATACTTTGATGTTTTCATCCAGTGCGATGACCTTTTTGATTTTTAAATTACGTAGCTTAATTTCATCATTTTTCAGACTAATTTCTGTAAATATCCCTCGTCTCCGGAGGTATGTCGCTTGAGGACCTTCGTGCTGAGTTGCTTCTAGGTCACTTTCCTGGTCTTCATAACTTCTGTGATCGACACGTTCATCAAATCCATTTTGTTCCAGGTGATGATTGCATAACTCTGCAAATGATTCTCTCCAGTGGCTTACAGTTTCTGTGCCATTGTCACGACTGAAGTCCCTATATTTTTTTGCTGAAAAGCCACCCTGCTCATTAATACTTCGGGTTGTGAACATGATGTGTGCATGGTAGTTGCGTTCATCACTTCCACTGTCTGTATGAGGTGCATGAATAGCAGCATCAACGATGACACCGTATTTTTTAACGAGGTTTCGGCAAAGTTCATTGAGCATATTTTCACGCTGTTCAGCGTTTAACTCACTGGGAAATGCAATCTCAAACTCTCTTGCAAGTAATGCATCTTTTCTACGTTCAACCTTTTCGACTTCATTCCAAAGTGTTTGGCGCTTGAGTAACTCAGTATTTGTATTTTCAGGTGCATAGATTTTTGTAAATTCGACACCAGTTTTTCTTGTGTAGTCTTGTTCTTTTCCATAAAAATCGCATACCAATTTTTCACTTGAACGATATGCAGCACAAGCAACGGCCGATCGTCCATTACCTCTACTAATCGTTTTAACTGAAAAATGATATATCGCCATTTTGCTTTTGCTCTTTATTTCGATTTATCGAAATTACCAACATGTATATGTTGGTCAGGGGATTACAAAGGGGATTTACCCCTTGTCGCACCATTGGATGAAATCCAATGGCTAAGTGCGCCCTTCGGGAAAACCACGATAGCATGGGCTGTCTTGAATTTCAATTCAAACAGACCTATGCTTGAGGGGGATTCCTTGATACGGTGATGGTATGAGTGTTGATAATTTAGAGCAAAAAATTGCAAAGCAAGAAGAACGCTTAAGACAGCTAAAAGA
>NZ_VPDB01000102.1:0-7834 GCF_013417925.1 Acinetobacter sp. YH12218 | reverse complement strand
AAAATCATTTGAATGATTTCTTCTTGGTCTACGTGCCATAAAATACTCCATATATTGATGTTTATAACATCATTTGGGGAGCAAAATATCACTTATAAGTGTTGTTCAAATTTCCTGATCCACCTCTTTCATTCGTAAACTCAAAATCGGCTATCTCCTAAATAACAAAGGAATGAGTTCAGTTCAGATAATTAAAAATTTAAGCACTGAAAAGATGGTGCTAGAAATATTTAAGAAAAAGGCGATCGTTGGTAAACATATGCATAGTAATAAATGTATGTTTAACAATAGAACGACGAATGAATGGCTGTCTGAAGATGATAGTGTTGAAGAGTTTATTTTTGAGCTTGTACGTATGGGCTGGATAAAATTGAATCGACCACCTGAAGAGAGTAGATTTTGGCAGATGATTCACGACGAAGATGGTAAAATGTTTGGAGTGTTTAATGCTGTTGAAAAAACTTTTATTTATGATTGGATTGCTGGCAAATCTATAGATCCTAAGCAAAATCAAGTGAATAATGAGTATGTGAAAAACTTCCTAGAGACCAATTCATTTAATTATTTAGCTAACCATGAAATGGCTGAGCTTAAGAAACAATTTGATGGAAATACGAATACAGGATATAAGATCAACAAACTTCTAAAGTATTTAGCGCCTCATATGCATCATCAAGAAATTGGTTTATGGAGTACCCAACGTATTGTTGAATGTTTATTTCCATCTCTAGCTCGTCAATAAAATAAATACTCCAAAAGATTTATAACTTTCATCGTCAAAAATAACCGCCTTCGGGCGGTTTTTCTTTTATGCGAAAAACAGTGATAAAATAGTGAAAATTAATGAGTTTTTAAAGCAGTCTACAAAAAATCAAAAAAAATATTTTTTTGCAATTTGTAGACTCATTTGTAGACTGTTGAGCTACAAATACAGCCAAATGAGTGCAATCTTATATAACCATTAACTTATTTAAGTGTTTGAAAATACAAGTGAATATAACCAAATGCAATCAATTCCAATCCAAACAAAACTAGGTGGATTCTACTTTTTCTATTATTCAATAGTGGGTACATTCATGCCGTATTGGAGTTTGTATTTAGAGGATCAAGGGTTTAATTATCAAGAAATAGGGGTTTTATCTTCGATTGCAATTGTGACACGTTTTTTTGCCCCATTTATTTGGGGTTGGATTGCAGATAAATCCGGCAAGCGCATGCTTTTAGTTCGAATCGCAACATGGATGGAAGCCTGTATTTGGTTTCTGATTTTTATAATTCCCAACAGTTTTCAATCTGTTGCATTACTCATGCTGGTTTTTAGTTTCTTTCAAAATGCTATATTGGCTCAGTTTGAAGGAGTAACTTTATTTTGGTTAGCTGAGCGGCGTGCAGAACTTTATGGAAAAGTCAGAAAATGGGGATCAGTTGGCTTCATTGTTGGGGTATTTGGAATTGGGGCTTTGCTAGAAATAATACCTGTTTCAATGCTGCCTATCATGTTGTTATGCATTGCATTTCTCGCATTTATTTGGTCATTTACGATTAAAGAGCCCGCTACTGCACCATCTTCACAGAAAAAACTTGAACCACTTTGGCCTATCTTAAAACGGCCTATTGTAGCGAGTTTTTTTATCATTGAATTTTTTCTGCTCTTTTCGCATGCACCGTTTTATAGTTTTTATAGCAATTACCTTAAGCAGGCCGATTTTTCGACGAGCCAAATCGGTTTTTTATGGTCTGTCGGAGTCATTGCGGAAATCATTATGTTTGCCTATGCCAATGTCTTTTTTAATCGATATTCTTGGCGTAACTTAGTGCTCATTTGTTTGGGGCTAACAGGGATGCGATGGTTGATTGTAGGCTTATATCCGGCGGTGTTTATCACTCAATTTGCTGCGCAAACGATTCATGCCTTCAGTTTTGGATTATTCCACTTAATCGCGATGCGAATCATTTTTCAAAATTTTACCGCAAGTCAACAAGGGCGAGGTCAAGCGCTATACAGTACCATGTGGGGCTTAGGTGTTGCGAGTGGCAGTATTTTAGCAGGTCGATATTGGGACATGCTTTCGGGACCCGTTATTTTTATGATCGCAGGACTGGCGGTTCTACCTGCCATGTTTTTGGTCGTGGGCTTGCCTAAAACGATTCAAAAGCCAGCTTGAAGCAATTCAGTATATTGATAAGTCTCAATGGACTAAAATCACCTGATTACGGCCGAGCTCTTTGGCTTGATATAAGGCCTGATCGGCTTGATTAATCATACTTTGCAAACTTGGAGCATTGGGCAAAGACTGATGAATCAGACCAATACTCACCGTAATATAAATCGTATTTTGTTCATCAATGAAAATAGGTGTAGTTTCAACGACTTTTCGGATGCGTTCAGCAATATCTTGAGCTTCAGTTGCAGCAATGTTCGTGAGTAATACACTAAACTCTTCACCACCAATACGTGCAAATAAATCTGTTTCACGTAAATTCTTACGCACAACGCTCGAAAATTCTTGTAAAACTTGGTCACCGACATAATGCCTATATTGATCATTCAATTTTTTAAAATGATCAATATCCATCATGATAATGGAAAAGTTAAGCTGAATTTGGTTTTGTAGGTAAAGCTCACCTTGCTCGAAAAAATATCGACGATTCATCGCATGAGTCAAACTATCATGATTTGCAAGGTATAAAACCTCTTTATAAAGTTCGTGTCGATTTCGGCTAATAATACAAAGAATCAACGGCGAGAGAATCAGCATGGCTAGGCCAATACGAACTGAAATTGCTGTCGATAAATAGGCAAGCGAAGAATCGTGTAAGTAGAACGCATTTAAATTGTAATAGGTCGCTAAAATTACCACGGCGTTAATTAGGGATAAGGTAAATAATCGATAGGTTAATGCTGCCCAAATTAGAGCCGCTAAAGGGTAGAGAATTGCCCCTGGACCTGTAGAAACTGCGGTTAAAAATACACAGAAGACAACTGCAATTGCCGGAAATATTTTATTGATCTGAAAGCTTTGATGACGTCGATTTTTGAAATAAAGTTTAAGATCGGCCAGTTTAGGAAAAGACAGAATAAGCGGTAATATAATCAGCGCATTCAATATTTCGGTAATCCACCACATACCAAAATCAATCGACAATCGATCGGTCGACATAAACGTATTGGGAATATAAGGCACGGTGAAAATAGCAAAAAGTGCACCCGCAAGGCATCCACCACAGGCGATGATGACAATCATGGTCAGAAAGGTGAAACCTTTATTATAGTTTTGATAGTTCACCTGAAAATATCGCATAAAAAATAACGATACCATGCTGTTGGTTAAATTTGAAAAAGTAAGAAATAGGGTGAGTTGGAAATAATTGCCTGTCACTAAATCTGGGAGCATATAGCCGGTAAATGCACCTAACCATCCTCCCAGATTACTGAGTTTGGGAAACCTTAAGAATAATGCTAACAATAATGCATTCGCAGGCCAAAAAATCGCTAAATAGCTTAATGGGCGGCTGAAAATACCGACTAAGCAGCAGCAAAAAATAACTGCAGCGACTATGACAAAAGCCATGCTGTGGCGTGTATTAAGCGGAGCAAGACTATTCGAATGCAGTTTCATTAGCTTATGTAAGCCTAGGTTAAATATGGGAGAATTCGTTTTTTTCGTATATTAAACGATAAAAAAGATTTTATATTATTTTATTGTAAATAGTGTGATTTGTTTGGCATTTAGCTGATTTGTAGTTTCGTTAACGAAGATTGATTTTCTGGATAAAGATGAAAAATGATTGTTATGAAAATGTGATAAACCGCGGATTTGTAAAAAAATGTGTTACTTTAAGAGCATGATTTATATGACTGATTAAATGTATGAAAATAGCATATCTTACAGTTTTACTCATGTTGAGTTCATCGTTGGTGATGGCGGCAGATAATAAGAATACAACTCAAAATTCAGAGGCTAAAAATCAAGTTGAAGCGGTGAATAGCTTTAGGGTGACAACACGTTCTGAATTGGTTGGCTTATGGGGCATGGAAATTCCGACCAATAAAAAGTGCGTCGAATATTATAATTTTAAGAGTAATAATGATGTTGTGATCAAAAGCGGTGAAGAGTGGTCATCAGGGGTGTATGACTATCAACCTGCACAAGATCCGAATGTGCAAATTCCAGCACTGATTTTGCAAGTGAAATATGACAATAATCAGATGGATTGTTCGGGCAATATTCAAGATCAAACCGGCGAAATTTCACAGTACTTTGTAAAGTGGAAAAGTCCATCGGTTATTAATTTCTGTGCCAACGATCAGGCTCAGCAGTGTTTTGCGACATTGCGTCGAGTTTTGCCTTAAGCATGATTATAGACCTTTTATTATGAAAATAAAAAACCACTCATTTGAGTGGTTTTTTTGACGCTGAAGATTTATTTATCTTCATGTCCTTCGACTTTCTTTAATAGATGCTTTTCAAGATAGTGAATATCCATTGCTTGTTCGCAGAAATTTTTATCTTGAAGAATCAAATCTTTATGTAGCGGAATATTGGTTTTCACGCCAGTTAAGATAATCTCTTCCAGAGCTTGTTTCATGCGCGCAATAGAGGTTTCACGATCTTTACCATGCGCAATGAGTTTTGCAATCATTGAATCATAGTATGGTGGGATGCTATATCCTTGATAGATATGAGAATCTAGTCGGATACCTGCGCCACCCGGTGCATAAAAATGGTCGATTTTACCCGGTGAAGGCATAAATGTAGATGGATCTTCTGCATTAATACGACATTCAATCGCATGACCTTTAAGTTGAATATCTTCTTGTTGAAGATCCAAACCTAAGCCAGCAGCAATGCGTAATTGTTGCTCGATAATATCCACACCAGTTACTTGCTCAGTAACAGGATGTTCTACTTGTACACGAGTATTCATTTCAATAAAGAAGAATTCACCTTCTTCAAATAAGAACTCAAATGTACCAGCACCACGGTATTGCATCAATTTACAAGCATTTACACATGCTTCAAGAATATGCGCACGTGCTTCTTCAGGTAAACCCGGTGCAGGCGCTTCTTCAAGCACTTTTTGATGGCGACGTTGCAATGAACAGTCACGATCATAAAGGTGAATTGCATGGCCATTACCATCTGCAAGAACTTGCACTTCGACATGGCGTGGCTTTTGAAGGAAACGTTCCATATAAACGGTGTCGTCACCAAACCACATTTCCGCATCACGTTGAGCAGCTTGTACAGATTCGAGTAGCGTGTCTACACGTTCAACGATACGCATACCACGACCACCACCACCAGAGGCAGCTTTTACGATCAATGGAAATCCAATTTCTTTGGCTTCTGCCAATGCATTGTGAATCGTTACAGCATGGTCACAACCCGGAACAGTCGGTACACCAGCTTTTTTCATCGCAATAATGGCAGAAACTTTGTTCCCCATTAAGCGAATGTGTTCAGGACGCGGACCGATAAAGATAAAACCTGAGTTTTCTACAATTTCTGCAAACTCAGCGTTTTCAGATAAGAAACCATAACCTGGATGGATGGCATCTGCACCGGTGATTTCAGCCGCTGTAATAATGGCAGGGATATTGAGATAACTTTCGCTGCTGGCACCTGGTCCAATGCACACAGCTTCGTCACAGAAGCGTAAGTGCATTAGGTCTTTGTCGGCATCGGAATAAATCCCTACGGTTTTAATTCCTAAAGTTTTGCAAGCGCGGGTGATGCGGAGCGCAATCTCACCACGGTTTGCAATTAAAACTTTTTGCAACATTGTGATTCCCCGTGGTCTTAAGCGCGATAGCGGAATAATGGTTGACCGAATTGGATCACTTCGCCATTTTTAACCAAAATTTCTTCAATTACACCGCTTTGAGTTGCTTCAATTGGGTTCATGATTTTCATTGCTTCGATGATACCGAGTGTTTCACCAGCAGATACAGTTTGACCAACTTTCACAAATGGTGCTTCACCTGGATTTGGCGCAGCATAGAACACACCAACCATAGGAGACGGCTCAACAGCACCACGTGGTGAACGAGGTGCAGCAGGCGCAGCGGCAGGAGCAGCCATAGCAGGCGCAGCGGCAGCAACTACTGGATTGCGACGAGTTAGAGCAATCGATTGATCGCCTTCTTTAACTTCAATCGCCTGTAAGTCAGATTCAATCATCAAATCGATGAGTTTCTTGATTTTACGGATATCCATGAACAGTATTCCTAATTAAGATTGAGAAGTTGGTTGAATTTTTTCGATGGCGAAGTCTAGTGCTGCGGCATAGCCTTTTGCACCTAAACCACAAATAACGCCAACGGCTTTATCAGATAGATAGGAGTGATGTCTAAATGCTTCGCGAGCGTGGACATTTGATAGATGTACTTCGATAAACGGAATGGCTACACCAAGAAGGGCATCACGCACAGCAACCGAAGTATGTGTTAGGGCTGCTGGGTTAATAATGATGAATTGAACGCCTTCTTGTTGCGCTTGATGAATTCGGTCGACGACAGCGCCTTCCCAATTACTTTGGAAAGTGTCGAGAGAAATGGAAGCGTTTTGAGCCTGTGAAATCAGTTTTTGGTTGATATCATCGAGTGTTAGATAGCCATAAACTTCGGGTTCACGTTTTCCCAGTAAGTTGAGATTCGGTCCATGAATGACCAAAATGGTCGAGCTCATTTAGCCTGCTCCAATAAAAAGTTGCAAATTTACTTTGCAAGATACCTGCAAAGTTTGCTCATTATGGCATAAAATCCCACATTTTTTTTATAATTTCTTTGAATTGACGTGAAAAGCATGTGCCGAGAATGGGCTATATAATGCGAACTTTGCAGAGAATTGGCAATGTTAAAAGATTACATTTTTATCATTATATTGTAGGACATCATTTTAAACCCAATTGGCTAAAACTGTTGATATCTTTTGTGTAAACTTGCTTTATCGTGGTGCGTACGTTTAGCAATAACCAGTACAAATGATCTGAAAGGTGAGATGGCCTGTACATTTGTCTTATAGATCGTCAGTTGAACTGCCTACGCATGCATAGTCGTAAAGATGGTATTTATACAGCGACTTAAAAAATTCTAAGGTTTAACTTATTTCACGCGTAAAGGAATCTAAATTGTTCTCAGTTTTCAATCGAGTTATTTGAAAGAATAAATCAGGTTTGTGTGCTAAGTATATAAAAATTAAAAGATAGTTACTTTTTCTATGGTTTATAAAGCATATTTCTAGGCCAATAAAAGGTTTTCATAAATGATAGGGCTCACGCTAGATATTTTGTTTGCCTCAGTGAATTGAATATTCTGTGGGAGCATTTCCTTATAAGTAGGCAGCTTTAGATAAGCTGAGCATCTATTGCCTAGCTACGTCATACTTTATAGTCCTATATATAAGCGTATTAACCATCCTGTGTATTTTCTAGTCAGTGTTTTGAATGTATGAAGCGTGCAAGGCATTGACGATTTCTTTCATAAATCATGTAAGTTTGGAAAATCGGGCATTTGTCTAAATTTGTACAGGTATTGGCAAAAGTTAAATCTGTGGTGATAAAGAAGTTTGCTGTTTGCATGCTGATTCTATTTTTTATTCGTCTATTTCTATGTTTTAGCGGTATATGTGTTGAATAAGTTTCCTTTCTTCTTGTTTATACTTTTAGGTGGAATCTACCGCATTGAGTCTTTTTCTATAAATGAATTCTCTGTACACGACAAATTTCATAGGATCCTTGTCCTATCAGGCTTTTTCTTTCTTAAAATTGCTAGCACTTTCTTAAATTCTTCTTTTTTTCCAAAACCAATCAAACGTAGAATAGCCATTTG